>CAZRMG010000001.1:0-6024 GCA_964601095.1 uncultured Melioribacteraceae bacterium
CTTTTTCGTTGTTATATCCGTCGAAGTGGCGCACATTTAAAGGCATCATCAATGCATCGTCAAGATGGCATACGCCGTGCCAAACACGATAATTTTGATTTACTCGCATATGACACATTTGAACAGGTATGAAATATTCCAAAGTCGGCTGCCAAACGTGGCGTTTATAGATTTCTTTATTTATACCGAAAACATTTGTTGTTAAGTCGCCATATTTTACAACATACATACCTTCATCTGTAATTTCGGAAAAATCAAATTTGGAATATTGATAACGCAAATACTTTCCCCATAATTCGGGTTTTTGTTCTTTAACAATTTTGTATTCGCCGTTGCTTTCAAGTTTTAGCAAAGTAACTTTATCAAGCAAGTTATCGTTTTTGTCAAGTTCGATAAAAGCGGTTTTATTTTGGCGCGGATGATAACCAACTTGGCTTACATGCACTACAGGTTTATCAATCCAGTTTGGAATTACATCGGGTGTGATAGTCCATTGAATAGCTCCTTTTGTTGCCCCGGCAGGTACAATAGAACGAACTGTAAACCAGCCGTTATTGTGCTTCATACTTCCGTCAATTAACTGAAGTTTAGAACCGTTGCTTTCTATTGTCATTCTTAACAAATCACTTTCAGGTGCAACAACAAGTTTATTGCCTTCTGCAATTGGAGTAATTTCAACTTCCTTGTTATCTTCCACATAAACAGGTCCGTTTGCCTGGCGCGGAAAGATTCCGGTTGAATTATCCATAAAATATGTTTTACCGTAAAGATCGCCTGGGAATAATTCTAAGATATAACCAACTGTTCCAACCCATTCGGCAGGCAACGGTTCATCAAGGTCAACTGTGATTGTAAAAGATTTTCCTTCAGCTTTTACTTTCACATTATATTTTATTTGTAAGTCTGGATAAATTATTGGATTAAATCCTTGACGCATCCTGCTGCTATCGGGATAACTGCAAGGCAGACTTATTTCGTTATTCAGCGTATCAACAATTCTGCTTTTAATTTCAACGCCTTGGGGACTAACGCCGCGGGCTTCGTAGCCAACACCGAGTTTTGGTATCGGCTGCCATTGACCCGGTGTAGCGTCTAAACGCAGTTCACCGTTTGTAGCAATACGATTTCCATGTAAAATAATTTCCACTCCTCCTTGATGTCCTTCGGCAAAAGTGTTGTTATATACAAGAACGTTTAGGCCGGGCATTTCAAAATAACTTCCTTTGCCAATGAACAATCCTTTTTGTGATGATTGGGCTTGAACATGAGTGAAAGATAAGATGAGGAGTAATAAGGTAAGCGAACGACTTAAAAAAGAATGAGTTAGTTTTGTCATGATTTCACATCCCTTGTTTGTCTTTTAAAAGTGTAATTTCGACACTAGTTTAGCCAAACACGATATGATTATCAACATTTATCGCGGGACGTTACAATCTTTTACAAATTCAAAAATGAATGTTTTAGAGAAATGAATTATTTGTTTTGTTTTGAATTTTCTTTTTCAAGCAGTGCAATTTCTTTATCGTAATATTCTTTGTATTTCTTCAAAGATTCAAAGATAGCTTGCGCTATTTCCGATTGCCCGGTTGAACTTGCGAGATGAGCTTCGTCTTTTCTATTTGAAAGGAAACCTGCCTCTATTAAAACGCTCGGCATAGATGCACCGACCAGCACATAAAACCCGGCTTGCTTAATTCCGAGTGAAGGAATACCAACATTTTTTTTCCATTGCTGATTCAATAAGTCGGAAAATTTTTCTGAGTAACGCATGTATTGCGAGTGCGCCATGCTTACTAAAATAAAATTCTCATCAGTAAGCTGTTGGTAACGATTGGGATCATCTTCAAAATTAATTACGCTGTTTTCAAATTCAGCTATTGCAATAGCTTGTTTTGTGCGTCCCGGACGCAGTAAGTAAACTTCGAATCCTCTTGTGCTAACATCTTTTTGCGGGGTAGAATTACAATGTATTGATATGAAAAGCTTTCCGCCTGCTTCGTTTGCTATTTTTCCACGTTTATAAAGCTCAACAAATTGATCGGATTTTCTTGTATAAACCACCTTAACATCCGGCAGATTTTCCGTAATTAATTTTCCAAGTTTAAGAGCTATTCCCAGATTAATAACTTTTTCTTTAACGCCCGTTACGCCAATTGCACCGGGGTCTTTTCCCCCATGCCCTGCATCGATAACAACCGTATCAAAAACCCATTTTGAAATTATTTCTTCCGGCTTAGTTTGATTTTTTAGCAATTTATTATGAATAGTAATTAGAATATCACCGCTATTCTTATCATTAAATATTTCGGAAGTTGAAAACCCGTCCCGCAATTTAAACTCGAGCTGAATATTTTTTGACGATACAACCGAACGCGATGCTTCTTTTATCAATCCTATCGGTTTTAGATTTTTTGTAATTCCCGGTGCAATCGTTGTGTTAACAAAAAAAACATATAATGTATTGTTCCCTATTGAATGGCGCGGCATTTTAATTTTACGAACCGTTTTTAATCTTATCAAAGTACCGTTTGTTTTTTCTTCTATAGTTAAATCATAAATATCATATTCGGGATCGACGTGTTTTTTGTCCGAGGCGTTTTTCTCTGTTTCGACAGGATGCGCGGTATCCGTTTTTGGTTTTTCTGCAAGTGGAAATGTAGAAATAAATGCTTCATTTGTAATTTTTAGAAATTTATTTTTATTGTCATAAATGATTTTTTTACCGTAACACAAACTCAAATAATCAATCGAATAGACAAGTGGTATAAACACATCATCATTAATTAATAAAGTTGATATCGGAAGTTGAAAAATGTTTTGTGAGTTGTTCGATTTACGCGTTACAACCACAAATTGATTTTTCGCGGTAAATTTTATCGTATAATCCGAAAATTTAATTTCGGTCTTTGCTGCTTCGGGATTGTGATAAAAATTTGCCGATAACAGCTTACCTAATTCTTTTACCGATACATATGTATTTCCCGATTTAGTAACATAGGATAAAACAGATTCTTTACCTTCAACTTCTACAGAAAGCTTTAAATATCTTTGAGAATAAAGAGTTGTTGTCAATAAAAGAAAAACAAAAAATATTTTAGCAAACGATAATTTCATATCAACCGATAAAGGGCAGCATAAAACCGCTTCTTTGTTTGTAATTATTAAACTCTTCCTTGAAATGCTTTTTTAGAATTTTTTCTTCTTCGTACGCTCGTAAAATAAAAAGTGGGATCTCAACTATAAGAACAATAGGAACTATAGTGTAACTTAAAAGCGCTAAACCGGCACCAAGATCGTTTAACAACTGACTCAAATATTGCGGATGACGAATATACCGGTACAATCCGCCTGTATGAAGTTCGTGTTCTTTTAATATCACTATATCCTGCGCGTAAGATTTACCGAGCGACCTGTAAGCCCAAACTTGCATCCACGAAAAAATTATGTATAAAAGTAAACCCAATATTCTTATCGATGAAGTGTTTTCAAAATAGTCTTCCGGTAAAGTACCGATGTTAAAAATTCCGATAATAGTTAATAACAAAACCAAAGCGGAAATATTCGGCGGTAATTTTTGCAAATATGTATTTGGTTTTTCAATAACTTTTGTAATCGAGGTTTTTAATCCTTTCCTTGCGCCGCTCCAATTAGCGCTTGTTGACACAAAAAGATTTAAAAGTACCAAAAGATTAACCGGATCCATTAAACACCATTATTTTTGTTTCAATATAACAACTTTGTTTCTAAATTATTAACCGCTTTAAAATGTCTGTGATTGTTACACATGTACCTGTTAATCTTACCCAATCATAATATTATCTACTAAATTTGCGCGTAATCATATAAAACATCTTAGCACAATTTTTGTTTAGAATTAAATGCGTTTTTTATATATATTTTTACTGAATTAAAGCGATAAAATATGAATACCGGACAGATGTTAATAACGATTGGAGCTATTTTTATACTATCTGTTGTGATCTTAAGAGTTAACACAAATTTATTAATTACCGATAATGTAATAGATAAATCTAAGGTGAATTTATTGGCTGTATCAATTGCAACATCCTGTATAGAAGAAGCAACCGCCAAGGCATTTGACGAAAATTCCATTAATACTTCCATTACAGATTCAACGGGATTTTCTTCAACCTTAGGTAAAGAGACCGGTGAAGCTTATCCTTTATTTGATGACTTTGATGATTATAATTCTTTTAGCAGTAATCCTAAGTTAGATTCTATCGAGTTTGAAACAGGTAAATTTTTGGTTTTTCAAACCTTTTGCAAAGTAAATTATGTCCCGTTCGCAAATCCTAATTCTACTACTTCAAACAAAACTTGGAGCAAAAGGATGACTGTTGCTGTTACAAGTGATGCAATGTTAGATGAGGAACTTGGAGTTCAAGATACTATTACAATGAGTACAATATATAGCTATTGGTTCTTTAGGTGATATATGGGATTTAGTACATTACTTGACATATTAGGCGCCACTTTAATTGGAGGTTTTCTTCTCCTTATTCTACTTAGAATGAATGGTGCTTCTGCTGAAAATACATACAGAAATAATTACGAATTAATAGTTCAGCAAAACTTAGTTGAAGTTGTAAAACTAATTGAATACGATTTTAGAAAGATAGGTTATTGTTTGGAACCTGATAGTTTGGCAAATTCAGCTTTGTATATTATTGAAGCCGATAGTAATAGAATTAAATTCCGGACAGATGTCGCGGAACCGCCAACCTATCCACATGGCGACGGAAATGTTGATGTTTTGGAATACTATTTAGGAACTGAAGATATACCTTCAACTGAAAACCCTGATGACAGGTTATTGTACAGAGTTCTCAACAATGAAACACCGAAAGGTTCAAATCTTGGGGTAACATCTTTTCACCTAACATATTTTAATGATCTTGGAACGTTACTTATTTATCCGATTCAACATCCGAGTGAAATTGGTGTAATACAGATTGATATTGAGATTCAAAATACAGAAGCTGTTACTTCCCAATTTAATGATCCGGAAAAAAGTAAATACTCCAGTATATTTTGGCGACAAATAAGAATGGTTTCTAGAAATTTAGATAATAGATAAACAGGCAATAACATGGGCGGAAAAGCATCAATTTTATTAGTACTTGGTTTCAGTTTAATATTTGCCGTTGCCGGGATAAACTTTAACCGTGTTGCATCTAGCTCGGTCGATAATGTTACTTATTATTTTGCAGAGACCAATGCTTTTAATATAGCACAAAGTGCAGCTAATATTGCTGCAAACAAAATATTCACTAATCCAACATGGACTACTGGTTTTTCAGATAAAGAATTTTCGAATGGGAAGATGTCGGTCTCAGTTGAGCTATTAAATGACTTTGCAAACACCAGAAAAGTTACTGCTACAGGCATTTATTATGATCCGGTAAAGAAAATAGATATAAGAAAAGATATTATAATAAAACTTCAACCGGGAAGGTTCTCAAGATTTGCTTATTACTCCGCTAATGAGCCAAGTGGTATTTGGTGGACAACAAACGACGTTGTTTGGGGGCCTATGCATGTCCAAGGTCAGTTGAGTATTCAAGGCAGCCCGGTATTTTGGGGAAGGGTTACTACTCAAGGTGATATCAAATATTATGACCCCGGCGAATGGGTGACAAAACGAATATGGAATGGGCGCAAATATGTTTACCAAACTGTATGGGAGCCAAGTTCCGATGATCCTCAATTTCTAGGTGGATATGAACCGGGAGTTGATTTGCCAATGCCGCAAGATGGAGTAAATGTACTTGATACTGCTTCATTAGGAGGTTATAGATTTCCCGACAAAGATACTGTTTATATCTTGTTCCAAGAAGATAGTTTAAAAATTAAGTATGCAAAATTAGACAGTTATACTTCTGTTTTAGCAAAAACTTTTGCACCAAACGGGGTAATATTTGCTCCAAATTCTGTTGTTCGGTTGGAAGGAACTGTCAAAGGAAAATATACAATAGGTGTTTCCGGCACTTCCGGTAAAGGTAA
>CAZRMG010000001.1:6053-28533 GCA_964601095.1 uncultured Melioribacteraceae bacterium
GTTTATAAAACCGACCCAAGAACAAATCCCCGTTCAACTGATCTACTTGGAATAGTAGCACAAAACGACGTAATGGTAACCGATAACATACCAAATAGAAGCAGCGTAAATATTCACGCTTCAATCTATAGCCAAAATGGTGGTTTTGGTGCTGAAAATTATAACACCAGACCTGTTAGCGGAAATATTAATTTATTAGGGGGAATAACTCAAAGTATTAGAAGAGCCGTTGGTACTTTTAGTTCTTCAAGTGGAGTAACTGCGGGATTTTCGAAGAACTACCGTTATGATGATCGTTTAAGGATTGCCGCTCCTCCTTTTTATCCCGCAACCGGGACATTTCAAGTTGTATCTTGGTATGAGTGATTATCTTAAAATTGCAGCGAGTGCTTTTTCCAAATCATCGTATAAAAGTTTATAACCAAGCATTTGAAGTTTTTTCGGTTTAACATTTGCGCCTTCCAAAACTACACTTGCTGCTTCACCAAGTATAAGTTTTAAAACAAATCCCGGCAATTTAAAGATTGATGGTCGATTTAGAATTTTGCCAATTGTTCCCGCAAATTCATTCATTCTTACCGGGTTTGGCGAGACACCGTTTATAATTCCTTTCACATTATCGTTATCAACAGAAAACAAAAATATATTTGTAAGATCATCGATATGAATCCACGGCATCCATTGATTACCGCTTCCCAAAGGTCCGCCGATAAAAAACTTGAACGGCGTAATCATTTTTGCGAGAGCTCCTTCGTTTTTATCGAGAACGATACCAATTCTAATATTAACGCGGCGGATATTCAATTCATCAACTTTTTGTGTTTCTTTCTCCCAATCATCCACAAGTTGCGCAAGAAAACCCTCTCCCATTTTTGAAGTTTCATCAACCTCATTTTCCGAACTTCCGTAAAATCCTACAGCCGAAGCAGAAACAAATACTTTAGGTTTTTCTTTCAAAGAAGTTACGGCTTCAATTATTTTTTGTGTTGCAACAATTCTGCTATCACGTATATTTTTTTTGTGTTCATCCGTCCAGCGTTTTGCCATCAAATTTTCCCCTGCTAAATTAATTACGGCGTCGGCTCCTTCAAGTTCTTTCATCCAATCGCTTGATAATAAATTCCAATAAACATACTTTGCTGCGCGGGGTATTACAGTTTTTGCATTATCGACCGAGCGTGTTAATATTGTTACTTCATCACCGCGTTCAATTAATCTTGAGCAAAACTTTTTCCCGATTAATCCCGTTGCCCCGGCAATGACAATTTTTCTATTCATCTTATATCCATTTTTTTATACAACAAATTAAAGGTGAGGAAAGTTTTGCTCTAAAACAAATTATTTTTGAATTTGCGTTATGGTACAGATGTTGTTCTATAATCGCTTTGCACAATTTCTTATATAGTTCTAAAATGTAATTTTTGGGGGGATTTAATGTATAAATCATTTTTTGTTCTTCTTTTATTTGCTTCTATTTCAATTTTTCCCCAGCAGTTTTCTTTAAAGGGAAAGGTTACCGATAGCACTAACAATGAGCCGTTAAGTTATGCAAATATAAGAATAGACGGTACAACGAGAGGTTTAGCTGCTAATACAGAAGGCAATTTTGAAATACGACTTAAACCCGGCAATTACAAAATAATTTCCTCGTTTATCGGTTATAAATCGGACACTATGATTGTAAATCTTTCCAAAAATGAAGAGATCGAATTTTCACTTTTTCCTATACCTGTAAATCTTAGCGAGGTTACGGTTCTTCCTAAAGAGAATCCCGCACTTGAAATTATTAGAAGAACAATAGCCGCAAAACACGAACGGAACAGTAAAATAAATTCATATGTTTTTAAAGCTTACACAAAGGGCCTGGTAAAAACCACACAAGATATTTCAACAACTAGCAATAACCTCAGCTTATCTATAACTGAAAAGGACACGGGCAATCTTAAAATTACTGGCATAATTGAGAATGAAAGCCGGGGATATTTTAAAAAACCGGATTATTATAAAGACGAAATTATCGCACGGAAACAATCCGCAAATACTCCTTCAACAATAAATGTATTAACCGGCGGAAGATTCCTCCAAAATTTTTATACGGATGACATTCAGTTTTTTAATCGGCAGCTTGTTAGTCCTATTGCCGATGATGCCTTGGACTATTACTACTATATTATTGAAGATACTCTCGCGATGGACAACAGAAATGTTTTTAATATCAGCTTCGAGCCGATTGATATTTCCGATCCCGGTTTTTACGGAAATATTTTTATCGCAGACAGTATTTTTTCACTTGTCAAAATAGATGTTGATTTAAATAGTGCTGCAAATCCCGGGGGTATTTTCAACCGTGTAAATATTTTTCAGCAGTACGTTCCATTTGATCAAGACATTTATATGCCGATTGATTATAGGGTATTTGTTGACGGCAATGTTTTTGGTATTGCTAAGTTTGGTTTTGAATTGAACTCAATATTCTATGATTATCAAATCAATCAAAAAATTGACGATGACTTTTTCGATATGACGGTAGTTAAAGTTATGCCCGATGCCGACAAAAAAGATTCTACCTTTTGGAATTCCACACAAACAATTCCGAACACTCTTGATGAAATTACGGCTTACAAAAGAATTGATAGTCTCGAAGCTATTCCAAGAAATTTTTGGGATGACTTTTCAATTTTATCAACAACTTTACAATTGAGTGATAAATATTCGATTACCGGTCCGCTCGGTTTATACGGTTTTAATAAAATAGAAGGTCATTCTTTAAATTTCGGCGGCAGTGTTTACGATGAGTTTGATAAAAGATTATTCGGTGAATTGAATTTCGGTTATGGTTTCTCAGACAAAAAATTTAAAACAGATTTTTCAACAAGATATTATTTGGGCGAATACAGAACTTTTTCACTCACATTAAATGCTTACGATAAACTAACCGACCTATTCGGTGACGAAATTTATTACAATGATTTGACTTCAACACTTACAAGTCTGATTGGCAAATATGATTTTAGGGATTATTATTACACTGCTGGGTGGGATTTTAAAATTGCCGGTGATGTTTTACCCGTTTTACGTTTAGGTTTCGGAATAAAAAATCAAACCGACAGAAGCACTGCCAACAACAGCGATTTTTCATTCTTTAACAAATCAAAAAAATATGAAATTAATAAAACTATTTTCGACGTTAAGATTAACGCTTTTACAACTTCGTTTATTCTCGACTTTAGGAAATTTATTGAAGACGGATACAGAAGATTCAGATTTACACAACTTGACAATGCATACGCAGCGTTGAGCGGCGAAGCAATTTTCAGCAATAAATCTTTACTCAAAAGCAATCTCGATTTTCAGTTCTATAATTTGGAATTATACGGGAGAATACCAAGCTACAAATCATCTGCTATTACTTTTAGACTGAACGGGATATATTCAAATGGACAGGTTCCTTTTCAAATGCTTCATTCGCTTCCCGGGAACATTGAAAGTACTTCGAAAAGGAATACATTTCGAACGCTTCGTACAGGTGAAATTTTCGGAGACAGGGGAATTCAATTGAATTTACAGCAGAATTTTAACGACGAGATTTTTCATTTGTTAAAAATTCCATTGATAAAAGATTTGCGTTTAGTTTTAACGGCTCATTTCAACGCGGCAATAATGGAAATATCAGATAAAAGTAAATCAATTTTGCCGTATGATTATACCGAATTCAAGCATCCATTTTATGAAATGGGTTTTGGAATCGGGCATTCATTATTTCCGCTTTCGCTTGAGTTCACGTGGCGTTTAAATTATAGGGAGAGAAATAATTTTGTAATAACCTTAAATTCATCCATATTATAAAGCAGCCACCGCCGCGATAGTATATGTTTTCGGTAAGTTTTTTAAATGTTAATTTATTTTATTGATGTTTTTGGGGAATACTACTTCAAATGTAGTACCTTCTCCTTTTTGACTTTCAACTTTAATTAACAAGTTATTTAAGTCGCAGTATTTTTTAACCATTGCCAAACCGAGCCCTGTACCTTCAAACATTCTTGAATAACTGTTGTCTTCCTGCGAAAAAGTAGTAAACAGGTAAGGGATGTATTTTTCGTTAATTCCAATTCCCGTATCAACAACGCTTACGGAAAGATTACCTTCGTTATTCACATATAATTTTATCTCTACTTTTCCCGAATTTGTATATTTAATAGCATTGTCTATCAATTGGCAAAAGATTTGGCGGACACTGTATTTATCCGCAATAATTCCCGAATCAATTGTGCTGTCGGTAAGAATAAACTCTATATTTTTGTAGTCGGTTTCTGCTTTGCGTTCGAAATATATTTTTTTCAAAACGTCTTCATACAAATCAAATATTTCGGAATTATAATCATACGTCCCGGTAACCAATTGGGACATTTCAAGGATTAAATCAATCGTTCTTTGAATTCTTTTACTTTCGCTTTCGATAATTGTTGTGTTTTCAATGATCTCATCTTTAATTCCCTTCTGTAAATCCATCTTTAACATCTGAGTTAAATTAAGAATAACATTAAGCGGCGTTCTAATTTCATGCGATATTGTGGCCAAGAATTCAGCTTTTAGTTTTTCAAGCTTCTTCTCTTTAATTTCAATTTCCTTTATTGAAAGTTCAGCTCTCTTTAATTCGGTAACATTTTGTACAATGCCTTCATAAAACAACACATTATTTTTGCTGTCTTTAACGGCATTTAATTTTTCTTTTACGTAAATAACCGCACCGTCCCGCTTTATCCATTCCGATTCAACATTCTTAAGCGATCCTATTACATTCAAAATCTTTTTTACTTTGTTTCTTTTATCGGGGTCAAGAAGAATTGCCTTTTCCATATTCATCCCAAGAACTTCATCATTATTATTATATCCCAAAAGTTCAAGGAAGGTATTATTAACATATTTTAATCTTCCGTCCGGATATACTTGATAATTGCCTGCTGAAATAGAACTTAAAATATCTTCCTTTATACAGCTGTGGCAAAAAGAATCTTTGAATCCTGTAATATCACGGTTACTTACGTAACGGCCTAAAAGTTCGTTGTGGTCGTCAAATACAGATTGACATGCATGGGCAATCCATTTACGCTCACCATGTTTTGTAATAATTTTAAATTCTTCGTTAAAAAATACGCTTCCGCGTTCAATGCTTTTTAAATGATCGACAAATCGGCGTCTGTCGGACGGGTCTATTAGTTTAAGAATTAAATCAGGATCATGCATGAATTCATCCTGCCTGTAGCCGGTAACATATTTACAAGAAGGAGATACAAAACCAATTGTATTATCGGGATTTATCCAATAAATCCAATCAACTGAAAATTCTGCTATGATTTTATATAATTTGTCTTTAGAAATTCTTTTAGCGAGAGTTGGCACATTATTAATCATATAAGCTTTCGAAACGGGAAGTCCGTCTTTTTTTATTGTTAGCCCCATTTTGCCCCACTCATTCCTTTCCACTTTGGAAATAAATTTTCAAAATTCTTCGGCCAGGTTTGTTGTCTTTGATAAGAGGAAAATAAATGAAGTGGAATTGTTTATCGAAACTTTAGGAGAAGTATCTTTTTACAATTCCACTTCTTAGAGGGTGTGGTCAAACTTAATTTAATTTATACGTGGTATTAAATGGATATATACAAGCGATTAGATTTTGCGACATGCGATATCTTAGCCAAATATTTCTTTTAACTTTCTACTAAATCTTTGACTTACTACAAATTCTTTTGGGTTGGCAATTATTTTAATTTGATATCTATTACTTGATAGCGGTTCAATTTTATCAATATAGTCTAAGTTTATAATCGTTTGCTTATGAATCCTTAGAAATTTTTCTGTCGGGAGTCGTTTTTCCCAGTATTTCATCGACCTGCGCATAATACTTTTTTTATCATCGTTAAAAACAACTTGGGAATAATCTTTCATACTTTTAACCAACACAATCGAACTAATTAATTTGAAACCCGGACTTTTTTTATCGTCGAAGAAAAAATAGTCGTTGTATTTCAATACGTCTTTACTTTCAACTGAACCTGCAGCGGAAATATTTTTATTTCTTTCAGCTTTTACACTGATGTTGTCTCTTTTATCAAGCTGAGTTTTAATTGCATTATAAAGTTCTTGAAAAGTAAATGGTTTTGTTAAATAATCATCGGCGCCAAGTTCCATTCCCCTTCGTAAATCCTGCCTCTGTGTTTTTGCAGTAATAAAAATAAAAACCGGGACAACATCCTTATTTATTTTTTTAATTTCACCGAGCAGTTTATATCCGTTAATGTCAGGCAGCATTATATCACAAAGAATAATATCGTAATCGTCTTCAGAAATAATTTTTAAAGCTTCTATTCCCGAGTATGCACAACGAACATCGAAACCTTTATCCCGCAGCAATATTGCAAAGTTATCGGCAAGTTCTATATTGTCTTCAATTAAAAGAATTTTCTTCATAACAATTTATTGAGGAATACTTAGAATAAATTCCGTTCCTTTATTTAACTCGCTTTCACAAGAGATTTTTACTTTATGCAGATTACATAATTTTTTAACTATCGCAAGTCCAAGCCCGTCACCCTTTATGGTTGATACGTTGCGCCCCCTAAAAAACGGATCATACATTTTCAGTAAATCTTTTTTGCTTATGCCAATACCCTCGTCTTTAATACTAATTTTTATATTTCTCTTTTCTGATTTTACCAACATTCTTATTTGTCCCCCGCCGGGAGTAAATTTTATGGCGTTGCTCAAAATATTTATTACTATTTGTTTTAATATGAATTCATCGGCATAAATATATTTTTTGGTTAATTCAAAATTAATATTGATAAAATAAGTTTCGCCGGAGAGGACCATAATTTCATCTAAAATATCGTTGAAAAATTTATGCGGTTCTATTTTCACTTTTTTTAATTTTTGTTTAACAAATTCATTTTTATACAAAGTTGTAATTCTTTCAAGAGTGTCTTTTAGTCCCTCAAGCGATTTTTTTATTTTATGAACCGCCTGAATTTGTCGAGCAGTATTTTCTTTATTGATATAAAGTTCCAGGACATCAAGAGAACTTTGTATTGATGCAATCGGAGTTCTTAATTGGTGAGAAGTAGAATTAATAAATTCATACTGTAGTTTTTTTATCGAAGAATTAGTCCGTTTAATGTTTACGGATATTTTTTTACTTTTTACTAAAAAATTTTTTTTCTTCTCTATGCCGATATTTTTCTTCATTATACCCCTTTTAAATACTAATGCACTGCATGCCCAAAGTTTTTTTCGCCGGCAAGAACTCTCATCTTTAAATGATTCTGTTTGGGTGGAAGCGGACATGTTGCGTACTTCGTAAAAACACATGGAGGATTATAGGCCTTGTTAAAATCTATGAATATCTTACCTGTTGAATCGGCTTTGGGAACATAAACAAATCTGCCCCCGCCGTAAGTTTCGCTGCCGCTTGTTTCATCTGCAAAAACAACAAAATATGAATTGTTGCCCTCCAGTACATCTAGTTTAAATTTCTTACCGTCTCTTGTAAAGATCAATGCGCCGGGAGATTTTTCTTCATCGATTGTACCAAGCACACTCGGAACCGCAATAGTTTTTGGTGGATCATATTTCTCAAAAGTAGCTTCAATTCTCCAATCGGAATTAACCGGAAATCTTTCAATGCCTTCAAAATTTTTTACTAAATCTGCTTCAACATCCCGCAGACGGATTCCAAACTTTTCGCCTCTTTTAATCACAAACCATCTTAGTGAACCGAATTCTAAAACCGTGGGCTTTCCTTGCAAATCGTGAACAAGTATCTGCTCACTTATTATTTGATTTTCACTTGTCACATTAACAGTAGGATTTATTACGACTGTAATAGAAGAATCATTAAAAATAAATTTTCCCATATCCGGCGGACATTTACCCTTTGGAAACACAACATCATTTTCATCCGATGAACCGAATGTGTTTTCACCTTCTCTCAGCCAAAAAAGTCCAACTAAATTTAGCCAGCCGTTTTCCTTTTTCAAATTGTCAATCCTCTTTGCATGCCATGCTTCTATTTCGCCAATGTATTCCGGATCGCTTTTTTGTTCTAAAGAATCTTCGCAAGACAAAAATATCATTGAGACAAATACGCCAAAACATATCAAGATTAATTGCTTCATTAAATACCTTTTTTTTATTCCTTACGAACATAATTATTTGTCACACAATTAACATCATAGTTTTTGTAATACATATTTGCTGCTGCAAATCTTTGAAAAATATTTTGTAATATTTCATATTTCTCAATAGAGTTTGTTAATTTCATATCGTTAATTATCTTTTATACTAGCTAAATACTCTGAACGTCGTTATAACCCGATTCAAACATGGGGGTGCAATGAATTATAAGACCAAAGCCGAATTAATTAAAGAGGTCGAAAAACTCCAACGTCAGATCAAGATACTTTCAAAAAAAAATGAAGCCGCTAAAATTGTTAAATCCGATAAATCCAATATTGATCTTAAGGATGTATTTGAAAACGTCGGGTTTGGCATTTCATTAGTAAACTCAGATGGAATGCATATTGAAACAAATACATTATTAACGAAAATGCTTGGCTATACGCGCGACGAATTACTTGGCATGCATTTTAAAAGTATTACTCATCCCGCTGATATCGACAATGATTTGAAATTGTTCAAGCAACTAATCAGCGGAAAAAAGAAATCGTACCAATTAAATAAAAGATACATCCAAAAAGACGGAAATGTTGTTAGCGCAAAATTAACAGTAACAACTATTCGCGACAAAAGTAAAAAGATTAAATATATAATCAGAATTGTTGAAGATACGACTGAAAAGTTAGAGATTGAAAAAAAATTATCTTTTGAACAAAAACTGCTTCATGCATTAATGCGTTATAGCCCGGATAGCATTTATTTCAAGGATATTGATTCAAAATTTATGCGCGTAAATTATTCCAAAGCAAAGAAGCACGGTTTTAAGGACGAAAAAGAATTAATAGGCAGAAGTGATTTTGATCTTTATCTTCACAGCCATGCCGTTGATGCTATGAATGATGAAAAGAAAATTATTAAAACCGGAAATGCAATTATTAATAAAGAAGAAAAAATTGATTGGAAGAACGGAAAAGTTACTTGGGTTTCAACCACAAAAATGCCCTTGTACGGCGATGACGGGAAAATAATCGGCACATTCGGGATTACACGGGATATCTCCGACAGAGTTAAGTTTGAGCTTGGTTTAAGAGAAAGTGAAGAGAGATACCGAACATTATTTGAAAATTCTGCCGACGGCATTTTAATGATCAATTTTGTGTTCGAAGATTGTAACCCGGCGGCATTAAAATTATTCGGGGCAGATAAAGATTATTTGCTAGGTAAACATCCCGCATATTTTTCGCCCAAAGTCCAACCTGACGGACGAGATTCGCTTCAAACAATTAATGAAATGATGGCTGCTGCTTTATCGGGAGAATCGCAAATATTCTATTGGCAATTTAAAAGAAACGACGGCCGGTTATTCCACGCAGATGTTACATTGAATATGATAACCTTAAAGGGAAAAGAGGTTTTGCAGGCAACTGTAAGAGACATAAGCGAGCAAATAAACGCAAGAAAAATAGAAAGTGCTATTTATAAAATTTCTGAAGCGGCTCATACTTCACAAGATATTGAAAACCTTTACAAAAGAATCCACGAAGTTATAAGCGAGCTTATGCCCGCCAAAAATTTTTATATCGCACAGTACGATAGAAAAAGCAACATGCTTTCATTTCCTTATTTTGTTGATGAATTTGACCCGCCGCAACCGCCGAAACATTTCGGTAAAGGTTTGACAGAATATGTTATTAATAAAGGCGAAGCAATGCTGATTAATGCCAAGAAAGATTTGGAATTAAGGGAAAGCGGAGAAGTTGAATTAATAGGAGCGCCGCAGGCCATATGGCTCGGTATCCCGCTTAAACTCGGAGGCAAAACTTTAGGCGTAATGGTTGTTCAGGATTACGATAATGAAAATGCATACGGCGATTCCGAGAAAAATCTTCTTACCTTTGTTTCGGAACAAATTACTCAGGCAATTGATCGGAAAAAAAATGCCGAGGCAATTATCAAATATACAGATGAACTGATGCAGTCAAATAAAACAAAGGATAAGTTTTTTTCTATACTCGCACATGATCTTAGAAATCCGTTTATAACAATACTCGGGTTCAGCGATTTATTAATTACAGATTACAAAGAGTTGACCGATGAAGAGCGTTTGTTTTACGTTGAGGAGATGAAAAAATCAGCCGAAATATCCCACAACCTGCTTCAGAATTTACTTCAATGGTCGCGTTCGCAAACAGGACGAATTGAATTCCGCCCGACAAATGTAAACCTCAAAAAAATTATTGTTGCTAATATTGAATTATCGAGACCACTTGCCGAGAAAAAAAATATAACCTTATCAACAAATTTGACGGAAGATGTTTTAGTTTATGCCGATGAAGACATGATTACAACCGTAATTAGAAATCTTTTAATTAACGCCCTCAAATTCACAAATACAAACGGCGAAGTAAAAGTTATAGTTGCGGTTAACGATCGTTTTGTTGAAGCATCTGTTTGCGATAACGGCGTTGGAATGGATGACGAAACAATATCCAAATTATTCAGGTTAGATGTTACACACTCGCACCCCGGAACAGAAAACGAAGCGGGCACAGGGCTTGGATTAATTTTATGCAAAGAATTTGTTGAAAAAAACGGCGGAACAATTTTTGTAAAAAGCGAATTGGGTATAGGAAGTAAATTTAGTTTCAAACTTCCTAAAGCAAATTAAATAACCTAATGGATGAAAATACTTCTTTCTAAAATTCAAACATCATTTGCAAATAAGCAAAACTGGAATTCTCGGATATTTTATTCGTAAGATTCTTCCGTGATACAAATTTATAAAGCAGATCAAAATATATTTCGCGCACCGGTTCAATTCTAAACGAAACTGTAAAAATATTTTGATTAATCCTTTCTCCTTCCAAAAAGTCGATATATTTAGCATCAATTCCTTCGCGCCACGGAACCATATAATCGCCGCCGGAATTAAAAATTACATTGCCCAGTCCATCATAAATATTTTCTGCGGAACGAACATGTTGATATTCAATATTTCCGCGAATCCATTCGTTGAAATTGTATGATGCTTTTGCAAATATTTCATCGGCATTCGGGCCGATTCTGTGGCCAAGATTTTGCGCCCAAGCTGTGTAAGAATTTTTTTCATTAGTATGAGAATACACATACGGACGAATCTTTGTGTATTCAAAAATCAAAGACAAATCGTTAATAGAAAAAGGCGAATACCAAAAAGCACCGAGCTGGTATGCAGTTTTATTCGAGAACAAGTTCATCTCCTGAAGATGCGACAAAATATTTTCGTCGAGATAAAATGTTCCCTGCAATTCAAGATTTTTAATCAATCTTGTTTGAAAATCCAAAAATACTACGCCGTTATCGCGGTCCTGAAGAGACATCTCTTCGTATTTATAAAATGCGAAAGGATTTAAATATGCAAAGTCCAAACCGCGCCCGCTGTAAACTACAACTTCACCTATTCCAAAATCGGCAAAATTTTCGAACGAAAACTTAAACTTGTTGTAAGCCAAATACTTTGTGTAATTATCATCACGGATAAAACTAAACGTCCCGACTGTCGATGCTGCAATAGAAGTAAAACTCAATATCCCATAGCTGAAGTCGGTTCTAATCATATCAAGATAAGGATGATCACCCGAAAGAACTAATTTACTTCCGTAGCCGTAACCAAGTTTTATTTTTTCTCTACCGATTTGAAAACTTAAATTCATATCTTCAATCGGTTCGGTATGGTATCTCAAATATCCTTCTGTAAAATCATAGTTGCCTATATTTTCAAGACGTTCAACAAATTTGAAATTATAATTCAACCTGGGATCGAATGTTGGCGCAAGATCTTGCGAACCCGAAACACCTCCCTTTTGCATCGTCATGCTGTAGCCGAGTCCGTTGAACAAAGTACCGTGAACTCTTAGACCGATATCGAAAAGTTCAGAGTTGTTTAAGGTTGGCTTAATTCCCTGCCCATACAAAAACCTTCCGATCGTTTCCAAATACAAATTAACTTTTTCTTTTCGGTAAGCGTATGTGTGTTTTATTTTGTTCGAGAAGAAATCACTGTAATCGTTCGAGTATTCGTCGCCATAAAACTGAAATGTGTTTGAGCTGTCTGCAGCGTCGTCGTAAAACTCATCTTTATACTTTTGCAATAGTTTTGATTCTGTAATGCTTAATTGATTTTTTTTGGCAGATGTTTCTTCAAGCAATTTTCTAACTTCGTCGCGTGATAAATTCGGACTATCGTCATGAATTTGTATTATAACTCCTTTCAAATTCATTTCTTTTAGAAAAGTATAAACGTTGTTATCAAGAGGAACATTTTCCTGCTGTGCGTTTAATTGCACCACAAATATTACAAACAAGAACATCAAGATTTTTTTTGAATTCATAAAACCCAATACTTCTTATGTACTTTATTTTTAACTAACAATTAAGCATCAACATTTTTTGGTGCGAGAAATTTATTAAACAGCAAAAGTCCAATCATTGTAGCAACGCCAATTAAACTGAACACAACCCAAAGCATTGTGGGGTTTTTCAAATTATCGATAAAATGGACATAGAGGTTTGCACCGAGAATTCCGCCGATTCCGCTGCCTATTACGCCGTATAAAAATGAATAACCAAGGTATAAAGCTTTTTTATCTTCGGGCGCAATCAATCCTACATAACTTATAAATTTTGGATGAGCAGTCATTTCGCCGATTGAAAAAATAAATATTCCTGCAATAAACACAAACGGATGCGTTGATAATGCAAGTATTGCAATTCCGGTTGTGCCCATCGCGATTCCAGTTATCATTGTTGGAAGAGCTTTTTTATTTTTAACAATGTTCGAAACAAATATTTGCAAAAGAATAATTGTGCCCGCGTTTATTACCGTTACATGTTCAACATCAAATTGCCAATTCGGATTTTGCATGAACAATCCAAGTATTGAATTTACAGCATTGTTAATAGGAGCTTTATCAACATAATCTTTAAAATACCACAACACGGAATCGAATTGTTGGAAATATAAAATCCAAAAACCGGAATAGATTACAATCATTAGAATAAATCTGAAATCTTTAAGAACCAAAACCATTTCACTTAAAACCTGTCCAAGTGGTTTTGAGTTTGCAGGTTTTTCCGGCTCTTTATAAACAAAAAAGTTAAGCAGTAAAAGCGAACCTGTAACAACTGCTGCCATAATGAAAACATACGAATAAGAATACTGTTTTAATATTGGAACTAGAATTAGCGGGAAAAGAAATGCACCGAGGTTTATAGACCAATAAAAAATTCCAAATGCCACAGTAGAATTAGTTTTATCTGTAACTCGCGCAATGGTTCCGGATATTACCGGTTTAAATGTTCCGGCACCGGTCACCATCAAGATTAAGCAAGTAAAAACAAGCGCGTATGAATTTACAAGTCCTGTTAAAAGATAACCCAAACTCATAACTGAAAAAGCGAAAACCAATGTTTTACGATAACCGAATCTATCGGCGATAGCGCCGGCGATAATCGGAAGCAAATACAAAAGCGGCTGGAACGTGCTTGTAATTATTCCAACACTTTCTTTTGAAAAACCTAAACCACCATCAGCAACACTTAAAACAAGATAAACAGAAAGAATTGAACGCACGCCGTAATAAGAACCGCGTTCAAAAAATTCCATTACAATTACTGTCCAAAAGTTTTTCGGAAAAGATTTAAAAAGACTTGGCTTTTTTGTTGTGGTTTCAGTCATAAGTCCTCTTTGTTTTATTCCCTTTTATTATCCGCTCTTTTGAAGCGGTGCGATTCGGGAAAAGTTTATTTTGTAATTATAGGTTCTTCATCCAAATGTAAAGCATGTTTTTCCGTATCCCCAATTGCAATATTGCTAACCGATTTAGTTTTTTCGGAGAAGTAAGAATAAATTGCAGGTATAACATACAAAGTTAAAATGGTTGAAAAAATTAATCCGCCGATTACGGCAATACCCATCGATACACGGCTTTCGGAACCGGCACCGAGCGCGAGAGCTATGGGCAAAGTACCGAGTATTGTTGAAAGACTTGTCATAAGAATCGGGCGCAAACGCAAACGGGCCGCTTCTTTAACAGCATCGGCAACACTTAATCCTTCGGCTTTCTTTTGATTTGCAAATTCCACTATTAAGATTCCGTTCTTTGTTACAAGTCCAATAAGCATTATCTGTCCTATCTGGCTGAAAATATTCATTGTTTGATTAAAGTACCAAAGAGAAAACACAGCGCCGCCAATAGCAAGAGGAACTGTAAACATAATAATAAACGGATCGCGGAAACTTTCGAACTGCGCCGAAAGAGTTAGATAAATTAATACAAGAGCCAGCATAAAAGTAAAAAGCAAACTCGATGAGCTTTCAACATAATCTTTTGATGCACCGTCGAGCGCGGTTGAATATGTATCGTCCAAAACTTTTTTTGCAATTGCGTCCATTACCTCAATTCCATCGCCGATTGTTTTACCGGGCGCGAGACTTGCGGAAAATGTTGCGCTTGCGTAGCGGTTATATCTATACAACTGCGGCGGACTGCTTCTTTCAACCATCGTTATCAAATTATCAAGTTGAATTAATTCTCCACGGGTATTTCTAACATAAAGAGAAGCGAGATCGGCAGGCTTGTTTCTATTCTCGCGAGTAACCTGGCCGATGACCTGATACTGTTTGCCGTTCATTATATAATAACCAAAACGCTGACCGCTGTATGCAAGTTGAAGTGTTTGCGAAATATCAAGAGCAGATATTCCAAGCTCACGTGCTTTAGTTCGGTTAATCTGAACAACTATCTCCGGTTTGTTGAATTTTAAATTCACATCAACATTTGCAAAAGTTGGATCGTCTTGCGCGGCTTCCAAAAATTTTGGTACAACTTCACGGAGTTTTTCAAAATCCGGCGCTTCAACAACATATTGAACCGGCAATCCTCCTCGTCGTGTTCCTATTGATTGGCTTTGCACAACAAACGAACGTGCGTCGTTTAATTTTCTTGTAAATCCCGTTATTTGGTCGGCAATTTCCTGCTGTGTTCTGTTTCTTGTATCCGCATCGGATAAAGCCAATCTAACAAAACCGCTGTTCGCCGCACTGTTTCCACCGCCTCCGGCCGTTACAGAAATTATCGCGCTTGTTTCTTTAACTGAATCTTGAATAACGTTTATCATATTCATGATATAGTTATCCATCGATTCAAATGTTGTTCCCTCCGGCATAGTCGAGCGAACCATTAATTCACCCCTGTCTTCAATAGGCGCTAATTCCGATTGAAGATTAGTGCCGACAACATATATCAGTCCTATAAATACAATCATTATTACAAAAGCCAACCATCGCTTCTGCATAAATTTTTCAAGCGAGTTACGATAAGAATTTTCAAGCCATGTAAAAAATGGCTCTGTTTTATTGTAAAACCAGCTGTGTTTTTCATGCGGTTTAAGAATTTTAGAACTGAGCATCGGTGTTAATGTTAATGCAACAAACGAAGAAATAATTACCGAGCCGGCAATTACAACTCCGAATTCAACGAATAATCTTCCGGTAATTCCTTGTAAAAACATAATCGGTAAAAAAACTGCAGCGAGAGTAATTGTTGTTGACACAACCGCAAAAAATATTTCCGAAGAGCCTTTTATGCTTGCTTCGTACGGAGTCATACCGTCTTCAATTTTACGGTAAATATTTTCGAGAACAACAATTGCGTCGTCAACAACTATTCCAATCGCGAGAACAATTCCAAGCAGAGTTAAAACATTAATGGAGAAATCGGCGAGATACATAATGAAGAATGACCCAACCAAAGAAACAGGTATTGCTATAATTGGAATTAATGTTGTGCGCCAGCTTCTTAAAAACAAAAAGATGATTAAGATTACAAGACCAAACGCCAACAAAATAGTTTCCTGTACTTCGGAAATTGAATTGCGTATATATTTAGTTACGTCGAAACCGATACCGAGTTCTATATCCTCAGGTAAATCTTTCTTAATTTGTTCAATACGTTTGTAAAAATCATCGGCTATCTGTATAAAATTTGCACCGGGCTGAGGGATAAGAACAATGCCAACCATAGGTATTCCGTCGCGTCTTAAAATTGACCTGTCGTTTTCCGGGTAAAGTTCTGCTCTCCCAATGTCCTTAAATCTAACAACTACTCCGCTTGATTCTTTTATAATAAGATTATCAAAATCGTCAACCGAAGTTAACCGGCTTAATGTTCGAACCGTTAACTCTGTGTTGCTTCCTTCAATTCTTCCAGAAGGTAGTTCGATATTTTCCCTGTTTAGTGCATTGCGAACATCAAGCGGTGTTATGCTGTAAGCGGCAAGTTTTGCCGGATCCATCCACATTCGCATTGATGGTCTTCTTTCACCCCAAATAGAAACCTGGCTTACGCCGTTGATTGTTTGTAATCGTTCTTTAAATATATTTTGGGCGATGTCTGAAAGCTGAAGCAAATTTCTCTTGTCGCTTTTAACATTTAAAAAAACTATTGGAACTGCATCGGCATCAGCTTTAGCAACCGTCGGCGGGTCAACATCCTGCGGCAATCGGGAACGAGCAATAGAAACGCGGTCGCGCACATCATTTGCGGCGGCTTCAAGATCTATCGATACATCAAACTCAACTGTTATTTGGCTTCGCCCGTCGCGGCTTGTTGAAGTTAAAGAACGAATACCTGCTATTCCGTTAATTTGTTCTTCGAGCGGTTCAGTAATTTGTGATTCAATTACATCGGCGTTTGCACCAACGTAGCTCGTACCGACAGTTATTATCGGCGGGTCAATACTTGGGTATTCGCGTATTCCTAAATATGTATAACCTATAATTCCAAACAGTAAAATCGTTAAAGACATCACTATTGCAAGAACAGGACGGCGTATGCTAACTGACGATAAACTCATATCATTTCCTTTCTGTTTTGAATAGTATTAATTAACTGAATTTAATTTTATTCTTGCGTTCGGACGTATTTGAATTATGCCTGACACAATTAAAGTATCTCCCAAATTCAATCCTTCAACTATTTGAATTTGATTTTCAGTTCTTATTCCTGTTCGTATTAATTGGGGAACAGCTTTACCGTTTTTATATACAAAAACTTTTTCGCCTTCGATATCGGGAATAACAACTTCGGTGGGAACTAGTATCGCATCTTTTATTTCTTCAAGAATAATATCGATTTCAACATAAGCCCCGGGGGACAATTCCGCTCTTTCATTCGGTACTATTGCACGTGCTTTAATTGTTCTTGTTGTTTGATCTATTTTCGGTTCGACCGCATAAACTTTGCCCGTATAAGTCTTTCCAGTGGCAGCAAGTTTCACATAAATTGTTTTTCCTTCTTTAATTAGTCCAAAATATTTTTGCGGCACGGAAAAGTCAACCTTCATTGGGTTTATGCTTTGCAGAGTTGCAATTCTTGACTGCGGAGAGATATAACTACCAACGCTGACAGATCTTAAACCGATTACTCCGTCGAACGGTGCGCGTATTTCTGTCTTCTCAATTTGAGCTTCAGTGAATTCAACATCGGCAAGCACAGAATTTAATTCACTTAATTGATTATCGTACTCCTGCTGACTTGTAAGATTTTTTTCGAGAAGTTGCTTATACCTGTATTCGCGGTCCCGTGCAAGCGCTTCTCTTACTTTATTTTTCTTCAAAGTTGCTTGAAGTTCCGAATCATTCATTTTTAAAAGCAGATCACCTTTTTTAACCCGTCTGCCTTCTTCGAAAGCTATATTAATAATTTTCCCGGATACTTCGCTGCGCAATTCTACTTCTTCATTGCTTACAAGAGTGCCGTTCGAAAATATTTTGTTTTGTAATGAGGATTGCTGTACTATTGAACCGTTCACAGACAATTGCCTCATCGCCGGAGACTGAACTATATCTTCAGTTTTATCCCCACTAAATAAATTTAGCTTTGGAATAATAAGTATAGCCAGCACAATTAAGAGAGCACTCCAAATGATAATCTTTTTCTTGTTTTTCATTTTTGCCTTTATAAAATTTATTTTGGATAAAGAAAATATTCCGTAGCAAATTTAATAAACACTTAACAAATTATAGTGATGAAAAGGAGCGAATAAATTACTGACTTATATAATAATGAATTGTTTTTACAATCTTTTACAATTGAAAGGTGTTAGAAATAGGTTGAATTGTAAAAATCTTTAACCATCTTTAGTGGAATCTTTTTTATTTCCGACTTTCATAATTTTTATAAAACTAAATGACATGAGTACAATAATAGCGCCCCATGCCAAAACGATAAAAACATAACCCGAAGTATTCACTCTTAATCCTTACCCACTGGCTTCACTAAATTAGTTAGCAAATAATTTCCGGGTGAACATATCTAAAAGCAAAATCACTAGCAAAAGAATTTTTAGATGCTTCAAAAAATTTATTTTTTGTTTTCCCTGCTTACCGAGGGTACAAAATCTGCCGGTCGCCCTCTTTTAGGAATGTTTAATATTTCGCGCGCACGGTCGAGCGCATCATCAATATTCCCAAAAATGTTTTCTTCACCGAACAGATCAAAAAGACCTGCTTGCGTCATTGCATAAAGCGGCTGAGTATGAACCCCCGAAAGAATAAGTTTTGTTCCCTGCTTTTCGGAATCTTTGTAAAATTCCCTTAATGTATGTAATCCTGTTGCATCTATGGCGGGAACGCTTCGCATTCTAATTATTCTTACTTTCGGCGGGTTTTCAATAACTCGTGCAGCATCCTTAAATGTTGAAGCTGCGCCGAAAAAGAAAGGCCCGTTAATTTCGAAAACCTCAACACCGGTTGGAACTTCTTTTTTATTGATAGAATTTGGATCGCTTATTTCATCTTCATCATTTAATTCGCGCGTAATTACTCCTACATTTGTAACCATTGCCATTCTTCTCATAAACAATATGACGGCAAGTATCATCCCTATTTGTATTGCGATTGTCAAATCAAAAATAACGGTTAACAAAAATGTTGTAAGCAATACAACAACATCACTCATCGGACTTTTAAGAAGTGATTTAAACGAGCGCCACTCACTCATATTATAAGCTACTATTACAAGCACTGCGGCAAGTGTAGCCATCGGGATAAGTTTAGCAAGACTTCCAAAGAACAACATTATTAGTAAAAGTGTTAATGCATGAATAATTCCTGCAATAGGAGTTCTTCCGCCATTTTTAATATTCGTGGCGGTTCTTGCAATTGCGCCTGTGGCGGGAATTCCGCCGAATAAAGGCGACACGATATTTGCCAAACCCTGCGCAACCAATTCCATATTGCTTCTGTGTTTACCACCTATCATACCGTCGGCAACAACCGCAGATAAAAGTGATTCGATGGCGGCAAGAATTGCTATTGTTGTTGCAGGTCCTATCAAATCGCGTATAACC
Source organism: uncultured Melioribacteraceae bacterium (assembly GCA_964601095.1). Classification (GTDB taxonomy): domain Bacteria; phylum Bacteroidota; class Ignavibacteria; order Ignavibacteriales; family Melioribacteraceae; genus JAEWUC01. The sequence continues at coordinate 25,617 of CAZRMG010000001.1, forward strand.
GCTAAATTGATTTCGTATAAATGAGGCGCTGGAAGATTGGTAGGAATTTCACCGAATCTGCTTCCTATTGTTTCAACGGGAAAATCAAAAAACTGCACCAATAAAGTAGCTGCAATAATTGCAACCAAAGAACCGGGAATTCTATGTGTAACTTTCGGCCAAAAAATCATTATCAATAATGAAAGCGCGCCTATTCCAAAAGCATAATAATTTACCGAAAAGAAATTCTGAAAATATACAATCCATTTTTCATGAAATTCCGAAGGAACATTGTTAATCGCTAACCCGAACAAATCTTTTATCTGTGTAGAAAAGATTAGCAAAGCAATGCCGCTTGTAAAACCCACAACAACAGGATAGGGAATGAACTTTATTACAGATCCGAAACGCGCAAGACCCATTATCACTAAAATAATTCCGGCCATTATTGTTGCTATCATCAATCCCGTCATACCGTATTGCTGTACAATACCGTAAACAATAACTATGAAAGCGCCGGTTGGTCCGCCTATTTGAACACGGCTTCCGCCGAAAGCCGAGATTATGAATCCCGCAATAATTGCAGTGATAATTCCTTTTTCTGGCGTAACGCCGCTTGCAATACCGAATGCGATTGCGAGGGGCAGTGCTACTATTCCAACTATTACTCCAGCGGTAAGATCGGCGAGAAATTTTTCTTTGTTGTAATCTTTTAGTGTGGTAAAAAGTTTTGGCTTTAACATCGTTATCTTATATTATGAAAAAAATCCGGCGCTAAAATACCATAATTCCTATTCACATTCTTGAAATGATTGATTTGTTTTTTTCGGATAACTCTAAATCACAATAATGATATTTTTCGAAATATTTAATCAGATTTGAATTTTAACTTCAAATATTGGAGCTTTGCATCACATTTTTTAACAAGAAGAATAAATTACAGATGACATATTCGTTCCAAAATTTGCTGCTTCTTTTTTCGATTTTTCAATTATCATTAGCCGGAATTGTATTGTTATTTATAAGAGACGGCAATGCAACAGCAAATAAATTTCTATCGGGTTTTCTTGTTGCAAAGGCAATTTGCTTTGCTTTTGATTTTTTAAAACCCGCAGCCGGTAACGAAACATATTCTATGTTTTTGTTAATGAACAGCTTTGCTTTTGATTTACTTCTTGGTCCTTCAATTTACTTCTACATAAAAAAATCAACTTTCAACGAAGTTAAGATTGATAGAATTTTGCTTTTGAATTTTACCCCTTTTGTTTTGTTCTTTTTGATCAATAATATTTTCTACCTGTTTTATTTAATATCCGACAAAAACGCTGCAGTAATTTATAAAACTGTTTTCAACGGTTTATTTATAAACATTACAACATTTATTGTTTACTCTCATTTTATAATTTATTCCGCATTGAGTTATAAATTACTCTCTTATTACAAAGAATATCTTCAAAAAAATTTTGCACAAGCATTGCTGAATCATTTAAGGTGGCTTCAATTTTTGCTTGGGGGATTTATTTTTATTTGGGCAGTTAATATTATAAGTATCTTCATCGTTTTTGATAAATATCTTTTAGATCGCCTTTTCACATTTACGATAATCGGCATCTTTGTTTTTGCAAACTCAATCGTAATAACAGCTTTACGTTTCCCCGAAGTTTTCCAGAATAAAATTGCTCCTGTTCGAAGGAAATACGAAAAAACACTTCTCGACACCGATGAAAAAGAGATCTATCTTGCAAAACTTAAAATTTTGATGAACGAAGAAAAAATATTCCGGTCAAATACTCTTTCTCTTGCCGAAATAGCAGAGAAGTTAAAAGTACAAAACCATGTAGTTTCGCAAATCATAAATTCGGAATTCGGGAAAAACTTTTATGATTTTGTTAACTTTTACCGGGTTGAAGAATGTAAAAAGATGTTAGCCGACTGCACAGGCAATTCAAAAACTATTCTCGAAATAGCGTTCGAATGCGGCTTCAATTCAAAATCAGTTTTTAACAATGCATTTAAAAAGATCACCGGGCAAACTCCTTCGGACTTCAAAAAAGATATTTGTGCGAATAATTAGATTATTCGAGTACTAATAACAGCATTCGAACGTCCGACCTTATAAACCATGACGACAACCGACTATTAATTAATCATCTTTGCAGCGAATTAATTAAACTATATAAGGATTAGTCATGAAAAAAATTGTTTTCTACTCACTATTTCTCGTTTTCTCCGTTACGTTTTTGAATGGACAAACAACCGTCGGACAATTATTGACATTTCAAATTGATTCGCCTTCCCTTAGCAACAATAAAATTGATTACTCACCAACACGTGAAATAAATGTTTACCTGCCTCCATCGTACTCGTCTTCACAAAAAAACTATCCTGTTGTTTATTTTCTTGCCGGTCACGGAGATAGAAGTATTTATTTCTTAAACGGAGTTATACAAGGTTTCCGGTTACAAAATTCAATGGATAACTTAATTCGTTCGGGTACTATTAAAGAAATGATTTTTGTACTGCTCGATGGGATCAATCTTATGGACGGCAGCTTTTACGAAAATTCTCCTGCATCGGGCAATTGGTGCGATTGGGTTGCAAAGGATGTTGTTTCCTACATAGACAATAATTACAGAACAATTAAAAAGCGGGAGGCACGTGCAATTGCCGGGCACTCTATGGGTGGATTCGGTGCTATTAATGTCGGAATGAAAAATTCCGATATCTTCGGAATAATTTACTCAATGAGCCCCGGCTTGTACGATCAAAACGGTTTAAAAGATCAAGGAACTTTTACCTCGGAAACAATAATAAAATCTTATTTAAGTAAGATTGATGAATGGAGTAAGTTGGATAAAATAAGTGCTGAAAATGCTTTCAGAACTTTTATAACTTCAAGAAAAAATATGGATGATGTGATAAAAGGGTTTGAAGCGGG
>CAZRMG010000001.1:28543-32974 GCA_964601095.1 uncultured Melioribacteraceae bacterium
TTACGGCGCTGCTTTTTCGCCCGATACAACAGCATACCCGCACTATACAAAATATCCGTACAGTTATGAAAACGGTGTATTGAAATGCGATTCCACAATTTTACAAAACTATGAAAACGGTTATGGCGGTTTTAAAGAAAAAATTAAACAGTATAAAAACAATTTACTATCTCTTGTTGATTTCACAATTGAGTACGGAACAAAGGATGAGTATTCATGGATTTGCCGTGGAAGCGATTATACTTCAGAACTATTAAAAGCAGAGGGTATTCAACACCAGCTTATTTCATTCAACGGCGCACATGTTAATTATTTAAGAAACAGGATTGAGCAGTATTTGCTTCCGCGTGTTTCTTCTAAACTTTATTTCGAAGATGTTTCCACTTCGGTTGATGATAAGCATGGACTGATCAACGAGTATCGTTTATATCAAAATTATCCTAACCCTTTTAATCCTTCAACAACTATCGGATACTCGGTACCAAAGGGAGGAAATGTATCGCTAAAAATATACAACTGTTCAGGTGAATTAATTTCTTCTATACAGGAGATTAAACCCGCTGGTTTTCACGAAACAATTTTTAACGCAGATAAACATGCAAGCGGAATTTTCTATTACCAGCTTACATGTGGTAATTATTCAGAGACAAGAAAAATGATTTATCTAAAATAGCATGGTATCGTTTTCTGTTTAAAGGGGGGAAACGATCCTAAATACCAACTCTCCGTTCCACAGGCGGAGAGTTTTTATTATAATAAATTTGTTTCTAAATACGCCAGCATGTTAATCCATATTGTTTATCACATCACGAATCTATTTTAGAATAAATATTCAAGCAAATGATTTTATAGAATTGGACAGGTTTCTTAACGCAATTCATTTGTCCGATTATTTATCATTTCTCAATATTTAAGTAAAAGCTTATATTTGAAGCGTGAAATTTGACTTTCTACATATTAAAGACCGGATTTGAGATTTACGGGCAAACCGAAATTTCCACGATTTGTTTCAATCATTAACACAAACAATTAATTAGGAATAAATGAGTATAAAAAAAAATATAGAGCGTCGTAAAACATTTGGAATTATTAGTCACCCCGATGCAGGTAAAACAACATTAACCGAAAAACTGCTTTTATACAGCGGCGCTATTCAAATTGCCGGCGCTGTAAAATCTAACAAGATTAAAAAAACAGCTGCTTCCGATTTTTTAGAAATTGAAAAGCAACGAGGTATTTCCGTCGCTACTTCCGTACTCTCTTTCGAATATAAAGATTCGATAATCAATCTTCTCGATACTCCGGGTCACAAAGATTTTGCGGAAGACACATACCGTACATTAACAGCAGTTGACAGCGTTATTCTTGTTGTTGATTGCGTTAAGGGCGTTGAAGAACAAACAGAAAAACTTATGAGTGTCTGCCGGATGAGAAATACGCCGGTTATTGTTTTTATTAATAAACTTGATAGGGAAGGAAAAGACCCTGTTGAACTTTTAGACGAACTGGAAATTAAATTAGGAATTAAAGTACGACCATTAAGCTGGCCGCTTGGAATCGGAAGTACATTTAAAGGTGTTTATAATATTTACAAAAACAGTTTCGCTTTTTTTCATTCCAACAAACAAAGAATTGAAGATGAAGTGCGTGTATATAATTCTATTGACGACCCTGAACTAATTGAAACATTTGGAGAAGGTGCCGAGAAATTAAAAAATGATATTGAACTTGTTAACGGTATTTATGAAAGTTTTGATATTAAAAAATATAGATCCGGTCATTTAGCGCCTGTGTTTTTTGGAAGCGCACTTAACAACTTCGGCGTTAAGGAATTGCTTGATACGTTTGTAGAAATTGCTCCTCCGCCTGCACCACGCGATTCAACAAACGGCTTAATTGAAGCCGACAACGAAAATTTTAGCGGCTTCGTATTTAAAATTCACGCAAACATAGACCCTAAACACCGCGATAGAATTGCATTCTTGCGGGTATGCTCGGGTAAGTTTGAGAGAAATAAATTTTATCATCATGTCCGCTTGGACAGGCAAATTAAATTTCCAAACCCCGCAACATTTTTAGGTCAGGCGAAAAGCGTAATAGAAGATGCCTATGCCGGCGATGTTATCGGGCTTTATGATACTGGTTTATTCAAAATTGGTGATACACTAACCGAGGGCGACGCATTTATGTTTAAGGGTATTCCGAGCTTCTCTCCGGAAATTTTCAGAGAATTGCGCAACACCGATCCGTTCAAATCAAAGCAGCTTGAAAAAGGAATCAGCCAACTAACCGATGAAGGTTTGGCTCAATTATTTACTCAGAACTACGGAAACAGAAAAGTAATTGGAGTGGTCGGTGCATTGCAATTTGATGTAATTAAATTCCGTCTTTTACATGAATTCGGCGCACAGTGTGAGTTTATAAATTACCCGTCGCACAAAGCCTGCTGGGTTAAATACGAAAATAAAAACGACATAGAAAGTTTGCTGAATCTATGGTCGAATAATTTATTTTATGATAAAAATAAAAACTTGGTTTACATCGCGGAGTCGGAATATTCATTGCAGCGTGCAAAGGAAAAAAATCCTAAAGCGCAATTTCTTTTCAGCATAGAACACAACGACCAGACTCTTGAAATGGAAAACGTTGCATAAGATTTATTATAAGCGTTTTCAGTTGTCTTTTGTCTGAAAACTAAAAAGCACTTATAATTTTAGAATGATTATATAATTAGTTTTTATAAGCAAAAACTGTAATACTGAAAATCCCCTTAACGCCTTCTTTGTATTCAAACATTTCGGAGTCGGTTAAATAGTTTTTTAATGTATCCGTTGGAATAGGTCTATTTACCAACGATTTAATCTCAACATTTTTGAATCCCGTCTCTTCAATTATTTTTAAATATTCTTCTTGCTGAATTGCACCAGCAACACAACCAGCGTACATCTCGGCAGATTTTCTTAAATTTTCCGGCAGTTCGCCTTTCAAAACAATATCCGAAACACAAAAATGTCCACCTGGTTTTAATATTCTAAATATTTCGGAAAATGCTTTTGTTTTATCCGGTACAAGATTAAGAACACAATTGCTTATAACTACATCTGCGGTTGAATTTTCAACAGGTATGTTTTCAATGTCGCCAAGTTTGAACTCAACATTATCAAAGCTAAGTTTGTTTTTATTATTGTCTGCTTTTTCAATCATTGCTTCGGTCATATCAATTCCAATAACTTTTCCGGTTTCACCGACGATAGCCCGGGCAACAAAAGCATCGTTACCAGCACCGCTGCCGAGATCAACAACCGTATTACCTGATTTAATCCCCGCATATTCGGTCGGAATTCCACAACCAAGCTTAAGATCTGCTTCGGCAAAATACCCGTTAATGTGGGAATACTCATCATTCATTTTAGTAATACCGTTTAACTCATTTCTGTTTGAGCACCCGCAGCCACAGCCGCTTTTAGATTTTTTTGCAATCTCGCCGTATTTCTCTCTTACAATCTCTTTTATTTCGTTTGGGTTTTGCATGAACCTTTACACTCCTTATCTATTTGATTAAAATATTCCGTCAGTTTTGTAAACGCTTTGCTTACCGCATTAGTATCAATGCAATAACATGTTTTCGGTCCTTCAATTTCACCTTTAATAAGACCAACTCTTTTTAATTCCTTTAGATGCTGCGATACTGTCGCCTGCGCAAGCGGAAGCAGTTCAACAATATCTCCGCACATACATACATTTTCATGTGCAAGAATTTTTAAAATTTTCAACCTTGCCGGGTGCGACAATGCCTTTGCAATATCCGCCAAGTCTATTTCACGAGAAGAAAATTCTTCAGTTTTGTAATGCAGCATTTCAAAATCTCTTTATCGTTCATCGCAAATATACGATGAAGATTTGAGTAATACTAATATTAATCTTTGTCAACAATTGTAATTTTTTGTAAAAGCGTTTTAAAACTTTAAACCGGCTTTATACGTTACATGTCAAAAAGTCGGACTTGTTGCAAATGCTTTTAATTATTTATCGGAAAGGGACAAAAATGATTTTTAGTAAATCAAATATGAGTTTAATTGTTTTATTGTTGTTATCAATTAATTCCATAGTACTGTCACAGAAAGGCAGCAATCGGCAATCCGGGTCAATAGAAGGAATAGTAATTGATCTTAATTCCTCCGCTCCGCTTGAATTTGCAAACGTTGTACTATTCAATTTACCTGATAGTATTCAAGCAGCCGGTACTGTTACAAATAAAAATGGAAGCTTTACACTTACAGGTATAAAAAACGGAAATTATTTTTTACGAGTAAGTTTTATTGGCTATGAAAATTCTTTTATAAATCAAATACAGGTTCGTGGAAATACCGTAATGGATATAGGTAAAATTTATCTCGCCCCAAAATCTTACGGAGTTAACGATGTTGTAGT
>CAZRMG010000002.1:0-3101 GCA_964601095.1 uncultured Melioribacteraceae bacterium
AATCTCTTTTAATGCATCGATGTATTTACCCGCTGTATAATAAAGTCGTGCTTTCTGAAAATAGCATGTAAAATTTTTTGATATCGAAATTGCTTTATCTATCCATTCGAATGCTTCGCTCAAAAAAACTCCGTAATCTGCGGCAAAGCGTGCGGCAACAACATAAACCGAAAAATCATCTGAATTGGTTTTTGAAATTGCTTTTTTAATCCTAGAATAGATCTGCTGCGCAAAATCAATTTTCACATCAAATGATATTTGAAGTTCTGCCCAGTTCATTACAACATTACACGTTGAATCTGTTAATTCCGGAATCGTAAATTGAAGTCGCTCGGTAAACAAACCCTTTTCGGGCTTAACTGTAAATCTTAATTGATCTTGTTCCGGTAAATATTCTGTTCCCCAAACCAACGCTTTGTTTAAAATTACTGTCCATTCATTTTCGTTTGGAATAGTATAAATGGAATAAATTCCTGCGGGCACTTTATTTCCATTTACGTATACGTCAGTAGTAAATTTTATGCGCGTCGATTCGTTTGCGCCGGTACGCCAAATTTTATTATACGGCACAAGACTTCCCCATATTTTTCTTTCCTTTACACCGGGTCTGCAGTAATCAATAGATATTTCCGTAAAGCCGATTGTTTGCGATACCGATGCCTTTGGACTATAATAAGGAATAATATCCTGGGCGTAATAATTTGCTGTTACAACAATTAAAAATAAGCTCATTAAAAAAAACTTTTTCATTCTTACCTCATTTCTCTTTAATATATAAAAAGTAAAATACAGGGTGATACATAGCGTTTTCTTTTTTAATATTAATCGGCATAAAATTTTTTATTTTCCATCGCCATCGATTTCAGTAATGGATTAACCCTGTATCTTTCCTCGCCGGATTTTTCATAGAGCATATTTAATCTTCGCACTACTTTATCAATGCCGATTTCATCCGCCCACTTTAGCGGACCTTTCGAATATTTAAATCCCTTCAACATAGCAAGGTCAATATCGTGTACGGTAGCAACTTTAGAATAAACAACAGCCGCGGCTTCGTTTATAAGCACGGAAAGAATTCTAAAAAATATTTCTATCGATATGTTTTCATCTTTATTTATTATTTCATTATCGGCACGCGGATAAACATAAAAACCTTCGCCGGATTTTCTACCGAGTTTTTCCTCATCAACTAATTTTTTCTGAATCGGCGATGGCTTAAATCTTTTATCGTATTTGAATTGCTGAAATATTTCTTCATTCACTTTATAATTTACATCGTTGCCGATTAAATCCATTGTTTCGAACGGACCCATTCTAAATTTGCCAATTTCTTTCATTGCCCAATCTATCGTTTGAACGTCCGCGATTTGTTCTTCAAGAATTTTAAGCGCTTCACCGTAATAAGGAACCGAAATACGATTAACAATAAATCCCGGTGAATCTTTACAAACAACTGTTGTTTTATTCCACCCGTCGATTAATTCTTTTGCCGCACGAACAGATTGCTCGCTTGTTAAAAGTCCGCGCACAATTTCTACAAGAGGCATTAAAGGTGCGGGATTAAAAAAATGAGCGCCAATGACTCTGCCGGGTTTTTTACATAAAGATGAAATCTCTGTTACCGAGAGCGATGATGTGTTTGTTGCGAGAATTGTTTCCTCCGAAACAAAATGCTCAAGTTCTTCAAATAAATCTTGTTTTGTCTTTAGATCTTCAACTATAGCTTCGATTATGAAGTCACAGTTACGAAATTCGGAAATTGAATCAATAAACCTTGTTCGGTCGAAAATATCAAATGCCTCCTCGGCTGAAATTGTCCCTTTATCAATCAATCTTTTTAGCGATGAGTTGATTGTATTTTTTGCCCGCTCCCGTGCATTAGGATGTTCATCATACAAAAATACTTGATGACCTGCAGCGGCTATTACTTGCGCAATTCCAGCGCCCATTGTTCCAACACCCGCTACTCCGACAAATATATTTCCGGTTGTTTTCATCTTGTTTGTTCGTTTGATTTAAAAATACAAAAAGAAAAATCAAAAGGAATGGTTTGATTATTCATGCTTTTTAAGATTCATAATTCTATCTATCTTCGATCTCATTCCTTCGCAGCCCTGTAATCCTCCGGTGTGCAGTGCTATTGTTCTGTTTTCTTTACCAAAATATTTCTTCTTTGCCAAATCATAAATACCAAACATCATTTTGCCCGTGTAAACCGGATCCAATGTAATTCCGTTCAGTTTTTCAAACTCATTTATAAAATCAATGAGTTCATAATTAATCTTAGCATAACCTCCGAAATGATAATCCAGCTTTATTTCCCAATTCGAATATTTTTTCCCGGAATAATCTAAAACCATTTTTTGGGTAGTATCTATTAAGAATCCGGCGTTCTTCAAAACGGCGAAGCCAAGAATTTTTTTATTCCCATCCAATTCGGCAACAACTCCCGAAAACGTTCCGGCAGTACCGCATGCCGTGCAGATGTAATCATAATCAATATTAATAAGTTGTGGAATTTCCGAGCACCCTTTTATTGCATTTAAGTTTGTACCGCCTTCGGGAATTATAAAAACATTGCCGAATTTTTCTTTTAATTTTCCCTGGAATTCTTGAGTCTGCTTTAATCTATATTCGCTTCTTGAAATATAGTGTAAATTCATTCCGTTGTTTGATGCATATTGTAACGTTGGATTTAGGGGCAGATGTTCCTCGCCGCGAATAATTCCAGTTGTTTTAAAACCGAAAATTTTTCCCGCAGCAGAAACGGCATGAATATGATTTGAATACGCACCACCGAAAGTCAAAATAGTATCATAATTGTTTTTCGCCTCGAAGAGATTGTATTTCATCTTAAAAAATTTATTGCCGTGAATTTGAGGATGAATTAAATCCAGACGAAGCATATATATTTCCGGCGCAGTTGTGTATCCCGGAAGTTTTATTTTATGAAGTTCTGCTTTTCTTAAATCAATTTCTTCGAACAAATTATTTCTTCCAATGTTGGAACAAAATTAAAACAAACCGGTTATAAAAACGTCATATTTCTTAATAATAAAGTTAAATACAATAAAACAATGAATATGAAAAAAGAAAATCAA
>CAZRMG010000002.1:3201-29437 GCA_964601095.1 uncultured Melioribacteraceae bacterium
GTTGTTTATGTTAACGGAAAAGAATTCAAACGTCCGCCGAATATTCAATATTTGAAATCAGAAAGTTATCCAGAGTATTATTCCGACCCGGAAATTTTTCCGGTTGGAAGCGGTTGGAATTCCGACAACTACGGTCCACTCGTTGTTCCTTCAAAGGGTGATGTTATAAAACTTACAGCAGAAAATATTCATCAGTGGGAAACATTTATAAACCGCGATTTTGAAAAAGATGTTGTCGAAGTTCGGAACGGAAAAATATTCATTAACAACGAAGAAACTACCGAATATGTTGTTACAGATGATTATTATTTTATGATTGGCGACAACCGTGATAACAGTCTCGACAGCCGCTTCTGGGGATTTGTACCGCGACGCAATGTTGTCGGATCGCCAATGTTCGTTTATTTCTCATGGAACAGCGATATACCCTTTAGCGATTTCTTCAACCTTATTTCTTCAATAAGAATTGACCGTATTGGGAAAATTATTTATTAAACAACGGAACGCAGATTTAAATGATTCATTAAGATTTGCGTTCCATATGTTTTCTTCAACATTCTAAATTCCGACACTAAAACCAAAGACTATCATTCTTTGACCAAAGTAGCTTTCTATTTCATTTCTGTTTCTGTAGTCTGCCGAATATGAATAGCCGAAAATATTATTGAAATCAAAAATATTTATTCCTTCTACGTAGCCAACAAAAGAATATTTTTCAAAGAAAGTATTGAGATATGTTAAGCGAAGATCTATTCTTTTATAGTCCGGGAAGCGTGATGAATTTGTTTGAGCATAAACGGGCTCGTATAAATTTATGTCGTTTCGGTAATACGAATCAACCGCAGGTGTAAATGGTCTTCCGGTAGCATATTTTGCCGTTAATCCAATTTGAATATTTTCGGTCAACCCGTACCGAGCAACGACAGATATATTGTGTGTTATATCGAAATCGCTGCTTGTTTTGTTATCATAATCCATCCACAATCTTTTAGTATTTATATAACCGTAAGATATCCATCCGTTTATGTTGAACGGAAAATCTCCTTTGAAAATAATATCTATTCCGTTTGCAAAACCGCTGCCGGAATTGTCATAATTTAACAAGTCGTTTTCGAGAGGAAGATTTTTGTATTCTTTAGTATAAACTTCTACACGGAATGAATTTAAATCGCTTAACAAGTATTCATACGAGGCAATTAAATGAAGGGCTTGCATCGGTTTTAAATTCGGGTTGCCGTCAACGGGACTGTATAAACGGGGATCGGGTATTTGTTTGAAAACACCGGCACCGAAACGAAATATTGATTTATCATTTAATTTATATCCAAGCCCGAAACGCGGATCCACCCAATTAACATTCAAATCAACAAAATTATCATAACGGAGTCCGGCCGTAGCCGATAAATTTTCTATTCCCAGAAAATGCGCTTGTTGAAATTCAGTGAAAGCGCCGAATCTTCTACCGTTAAATTTTGAATCAATAATTTTTGCATAGCCGTCGGGACGAATATCATAATCTTCAACCGGGATTATTCCTTCGTATTGAACAACTCGGTTCTCAATTTCGGCACCTGCAAGAAGTTTAGAGCGTGCGCTTAAAATAAATTCAAGATCGCTTCTTAACGTATAAACGTAATCTGTTTTCTGAATGTCCAGAATACCGAGTTTCCACGAATTAGAATATTTGTTATAAGCAGCACTGTTTTTGAAAACTATGTTGTCGAAAATAACATCTGTTGATTGAAGATTTATGAAAGTGTTTTTAGTATTCCCGTCGAATACGCCGTTATATTCAGCGCGTTCAACATTAACTCCCTGCTTATCGTCTGCAAGAATTGTAAACAACTTTAACTTACCCGTATCCGAATACTTATAGACAATCCCGCCGGAAAAATTTTTGGCTAACGGAGCAACAGTCATTCTATCTTGTCCGCCGTTTAACCAATAAATAGGTTTCACAAAACTTTGCTGGGCATCGAAATAAAGTCCCAATTTTTCGGGAATAATATTAATACCAGAAGCAATATTGACGCTTGCAAGCGATACGCCCAAGTTGAAATTAGTTTGGATAATTTGATCCCTTGTTTCAATATCCAATACTCCCGACAAAGCATTTCCATATTTAGCAGAGAAACCTCCGCTTGTGAAATAAATTGATTTAACCGCGCTTTGATTCAAATTAGAAAACAGGCCGCCATAAGCAGACTCATATGTGAAAGGATGATAAACAACGGATTGATTTATCATTGTAATTGTTTCTATGGGGTCACCGCCGCGAACATATAGCTGCGCGCTTTCGGAAACCTGTGTTACACCCGGCATTGTTTTTAATGATTGATAAATATCAGTCGCCCCGCCGGGAGTTGTTAATACATCAATTCTGCTAATTACCAATCCCTTTTCTTTTTCCGAGCCGTAAGAACTTGCAGTTACTATTGTTTCGTTTAATTTAACAGCGCTTTCTTTTAGAACTATCTCTTCATTTATTTTTATTGAAGAAGCTAATTCAATTTCTTTAGAATGCTTTTCGTAACCAATAATACTTGCAATCAAAATAACTTTTCCTTCGAACGATGTTTTGAAGCTAAACGAGCCGTCATCATCGCTCATTGTTCCGTCCGACGTATTCAAAAGAAATACATTTACATAAGAAATCGGTTTACCATTTTCATCTGTAATTCTTCCGCTTATTAATAATTTGTTTTGGGCAGTCAAGTTCATTACCGCTATTACAGAGACTATCATGATGTATAAAATCTGCTTCATTTTATTTGCCTGTTTCATTTGCTTACAATTTTCTTTTCTAATTCCGGAAGAAGAGAATATTTTACCCAGCCGTATTCCGGTTCAACGCTTAATGCTTTTTTATATGTAAACATCGCCGCTTCGTTGTTCTCTAATTTTTCTTGTGTTCTGCCTGTCCACACAAGAGTTTCGGCGTAGCCCCAAACAGGATTTATACTTTTTACATTTTCATCATTTTCAAAAAGTCTTACAGCGTAATTGAAATTCTTCAATGCGTCTTCATAACTGCCTCCGAAGATTCCGGGCGTGTTGTATTTCATCATTCCCCTAATTACATAGCCGTAAGGTTTATTCGGCGCTATACTTTGTGCATCATCCAGTAAAGAATGAATTCGCGGCGAAAGTGTAACTGCACTCATTGGACTTGTTGCAATTTTCATCATATAAATTGCAGCAGAAAGAATTTTTCCATCTGCCGAAAATATTTTATCGCTTTCAAGTTTTTCCGCATTTTTCAAAGAGGTTTCGTAATACTTTTCAAACATACTTTCTCCATTACTTTTCATACTCATTTCAAGTAGTTTATAATCAATGAGAGTTATATAGTATAGAGAAGTTAAGTCTGACTGGTTTTCCGACAGAACTTTTGCAAATATCGAACGGGCTTCCAACATTTGCTCGGTGCTATAATTAAAATAAGCTGTTTTTAATTTTTCAACACCTTCATTAATTAAATTTTCCGACGAAACAGTTTGTGCCTGTATAAACATCGAAAATAAAGCAACAAGTATTATTGCTAATAATTTGACAGCGTTGTTCATAATTTACTCCTATAATTATATAAAGTGCTTTGTTTTATAAAGTAATTCAACAAAAAAATTATTTTTTAATCATCTTTTCCAATTGTTCCAGGTAAGCTTCAAATGCGTTTCTTCCTTTTTTAGATAGCGAATAAACGGTTCTCGGTTTACGATCAACAAATTCTTTTTTAACAGAAATATATGCAGCATCTTCCAATTTTTTAAGATGTACGCTCAAGTTGCCGTCTGTCGCATTCACTTTTTCTTTCACGAATACAAAATCCGCTTCATCAACGGCAATCAGCAAAGCCATAATAGCCAACCGAATTCTAGAGTGTATTATATCGTCTAATTGCTGATAATCAAAATCATTCACTATATGCCCGCTGTTTGTTTTTTGTATTTTCTATATAGTATAATTCCTGGTATTGTTTGAAGAAACAGCATTATAAAAGCCATCATTAAAAATTGATAATAAGAAGTTACAAACATCATCGCCACTCCTCCAATCCACCAACCGTAGGAAATATTTTTAAACCATTTTGAATCAATGATTAAGCCGGAAACATAATACGCCATACCCCCTATAAGGCATGCAAAAGGACTAATCGCCCAATATGTTATAACTCCGGAAACCGGGCCTATGAAACCAACAATAGTCATAGCAATGCCGCCGGTTGCCCAGATGGCACCAATAATTTTTCCGGCAAATGTTCCAGGGTGTTTTGCTTTTTGGTTTCTTTTATTGATGATTGAAAATACCCAGCCGATTGGAATAAGTGTGGCCCAAATCCAAACAAAGTTGAAGAAAATTTTATTAACTATAAATATGAACTGTAAAAACATACCAACAATTACAAGAATTCCCCAAAAAATATAATCCAGACCGTCATCTATAACACTTTGTTTTGTCTCTTCAATCACCTTCCGTATAAATTGAAGCTCTTCGATTGCTTTGTTCTCGTTCATTACACCTTCCTTTTAAAGTACTTTGTTTTACAAAGCAAACCTATCCAATTTATTTTTGTTTGTCAAGTTTAAAATTATTGAGAAATAATTCTATTCGGATTCGAGTCCTGCAATATCAAGAATATGTTTTGGAACCCGCGGTTCGCCGGCAAAGAAATCGCCCTTTTTGCCCAGTGTTAATGCCCACCGATCTAACCAAGAGATGCCGTTATTCTTAATAAACGTGTTTTGCGATTTGTATGCTTCGTCGGCTAAAGCTTCTTCTAAAGGAATAAATTCGTAACTCTCCCCGCGAATCATTTCGCAAAGTTTATCGAAATAATCCGAATTTATTCTGTTGGAGTGAATGAGCAATATCTGATTGATTTGCCTTCCGAACAATTTTTGAGTTTGGTTTTCGAAGTAGCGGATTTTCTGTTTCATGTATTCAACATATTCTCCGCCGATTTTCTTTTTCAAATCTTCATCGCCGGACTTTACGGCATTATCGTATGCGGCACCGTAAACCCACTCGGCATTGTCTATTGTTACGGGTGCTACAGTATAGCCGTGTTCACTTAAAAATTTTTCTATCTCGTTTCGGTATTCATTTGTCAACCCTGTGTGCAAAAAAGGGTGGCGGAAAAACTTCGGTTTTTTCCTACTTCTTTAAGAATTTTTTTCGTTAAACACTCACCGAGCAAAATATCTTTTTTATAATCCTCGATAGAAGTTTTATGCGCGCTCGGATGCGAATATGTATGATTTCCCAATTCAACGCCGGCATCTCTCCACATTTTAAAAATGTTAACTCTTTCTGAATCCAACGCTCCATTGCTTTCCAGTTTATTCTCGTTTACAAAAGCAACAACCGGAATATGTTCGGATTTAATTTTTTCAAGAAGCCGAGAAACATTCATTTTAATTTCTTCGTTTGGTACTGATGAACGGTTAAACGGAAGATCATCTATTGTTACAGCAATTTTTTTCTTTTGCGGTAATACTATCCCGGTAAAAACAAGAAACAAAGCTTTTGCGAACAATTTATTCATTACTAATCCTTCCGGTGTTTATTTTGATTTATATAAAATTTTACCACCGACAATTGTATAAAGCACTTTCGCATTTAAGATTTCTTCTTCCGAACAACTTAATAGATTTTTTGAAAGCACAACAATATCGGCAAGTTTGCCTGGTTTTAAAGTACCCTTTATGTTTTCTTCAAACGAGGCGAATGCCCCGTTAATCGTGTATGATTTTAAAGCTTCCATTCTTGTCATCTTTTGACCGGGATAAAAAGTTTCACCACTTGAAAGTTTTCTTGTAACCGCAGCATAAAAACATTTTATTGGGTCAACATCTTCAACTGGCGCATCGGTGCCGTTGCAAACGACAACACCCGCATCAATAAATTTTCTCCATGAATAAGATTCGTCAGCCGCGCGATCATCTCCAATTCTTTCCGGGACAAATGTTGCATCCGAAGTACAATGTATTGACTGCATTGCCGCAACAACTCCAAGTTTTGCAAATCTGCGAATGTCGGGTTCCGTTACATGTTGTGCATGCTCAATCCTCCAGCGTAAATCTTTTTTGGCCGGATTTTCGGAAAAAATTTCGGCATAAAGATTTAATACTTCAAAATTGCCCCTATCGCCTATAGCATGAATGCACATTTGATAACCATTCTCTATAGCGAGTTTTGCTATCTCTTTTAATGTATCAACCGGCGTAACATTGGAACCATAATGACCCGGCAAATCTGAATACGGCACAATCATCCATGCGCCGCGTGAACCGAGCGCGCCGTCTATATATTGTTTTATTAAGCCGACTTTTAAATAATTATTTGCATAACCGTCAAACTTATACTTTGCCAAATTCTTTCTCATCAAATGGATTGAGTCGCCGATCATCACGTTTAACCTAACAGTTAATTTATTGGAATCCGCAAGCTGCTTTATTAAATCAATTGTTTCGAACGTTTCCCCAGCATCGGTAAAAGATGTAATTCCTTTTTTCAAACATTCTTCGGAAGCGAGTTGTATCTTACGTAAAAAATCTTCACGCACTTGTTCGGGATTTCTTTTACTTAAAAATTCATCGTAAAATTTTCTTATCAAATTTTCAGCATTCTCTTCAAACACCCCGATTGGATTTCCAGTCGAATCTCGCACAATAGTCCCGCCGTTCGGATCTTTTGTGTTTTTATCAACCCCCGCTATTTGCATTGCTTTTGCATTTGCAAAAATTGCATGCCCGCTTGCATGCGAAAGCATTACCGGGTTATTGGGTACAGCACCACTCAAAACATTATGAACAGGGTAACCGTTAACATTTACTTCCGGTTTGGGGTCAAATTTTTCCTGGTGCCATCCCCGTCCGATTATCCATTCACCCGGGCGGCATTGTTCCGCAGTTTTTGCAACCATTGCAATTACTTCGTCCCAGTTTCTTGCTGAACGCAAATCTATATTTATTAATGATTCGCCGAGTCCTATAAAATGTGCGTGACTTTCATTAAAACCGGGCATTACAAATTTTCCTTGAAGATCAATCACCTCGGTTGAATCACCGATATAGTTTTCAGCTTCTTCGTCCGAGCCGACGAATAAAATCTTATCATCTTTTATTGCAACTGCTGTTGCGTTTTTAATTGAATCTTCAAGCGTGGCTATTACACCATTTATAAAAACAAGGTCGGCTGGATTATTCACTTCCCTTCCTCCGCAATTTTCTATAATAAAAAGCAACATTGCCAAAACAACTATAAAAGTTATTTTCGAATAGTATTTCGCTATCATTTTTCTTCCGTGCTTTAATTAAACGCTTAACGTTATTCTTTGCAAATATATGGTTAATCAATAAATAATTGTGCTGAGGTAAAGTTAAAAAATCCAACCGGGAAAAATTTAGATTACTTACTTGTTCTTAGAATTTCATCAAAACGATTTCGCATAAAAGCGAAAGCGCACAAGAGTGCAAAAAGAATTATTTTCTATTTACCAGAATAACTCCACCGATGATTATCAATCCACTTACAAGTGTTATAAGCGTAATTTGTTCATTCAACAAAATCCACGCACCGAAAAATGTTACAAAAGGTTCGATATAAAGAAATGCGCCGACTTTAGATGCACTCATTTCCTTCAGCGATTGAGCCCATAAAGCATATGCCGCGCCTGAACAAATTATGCCGAGAAACAAAATTGACATCCACCCGCCGGGAGTTAAATTAATAACAGACGATATGTTTTCTGCATTTAAAGTAAAAGGAAAAATTAAAACCGCCACAAAAAAGAACATGTAAAGAGTAGTCATTATCGGCGGATAGTGAAATGTAATTTTTTTATTAACCATTGAATATATTGACCACGTAATCGAACTTCCTACAACGAGTGCATCGCCTTTGTTTTTTACCAGGTCTATTGAGAATAAATCCCCTTTGCTTATAAGTAACAGTAAACCCAAGAACGCAATTACAATCCCGGTTGTTTGTTGTACTAAAATTTTTTCTTTGAAGAAAATAAAACTAAGAATTGCCATAAAAACCGGTGTAATGCCTATTATCCACCCCGTGTTCGATGCGCTCGTCCATTGCAAACCCGTAACTTGTATCCAGAGGTGGATGCATGCTATTAAAGCAAGAACAAAAACCCAGCCGTGATCTTTAAGATTAATCGAAAATTTTTTCTTCTGCTTAACTGCAATTATTGCTAAGAATGTCATTCCTAAAATTTGGCGGAGAAAAACTATCACTTCGGGACTTACTTCTTCCAAAGCATCTTTCGTGGCAATGAACGAAAAGCCCCAGACAATTACGGCAAACAGCGGCTTCCAATATATTTTAAATCTATCCATAAGTTTCAAAATTACTTGAACGAAAATCCGAAATACGGTTCACTTAATCCAAAAAATATTTTTATTCTGTAATATTTAAAAGATATCTTTGTATAGAAAAAATCTAACAAAGTAACTCAAACATTGACCGGATATTTTATGGGGGTATTAGTACGCGAGGTTCAAAGCAACGGCGATTTGAAGAAATTTATAAAGCTGCCTTTCGAAATTTATAAAAACAACAAATACTGGGTTCCCCCTTTATTGTTGGATGAAAAAAATAATTTAAACCGCAAAAAAAATCCTGCCTTTGATTTTTGCGAGGCAAAATACTGGCTCGCATTTAAGAACGATAGCGTTGTTGGAAGAATTGCAGGTATAATAAACCATAGATACAACGAAAAGGTTGGCAAGAAAACCGCTCGTTTCAGTTATCTCGATTTTATTGACGACACTGAAGTTGTCGATAATCTTTTTTTTACCGCAGAAAGTTGGGCAAAAGAAAACGGCGCAACTTCAATTCATGGTCCCCTTGGTTTTACGGATATGGATCCTGAAGGAATGTTGATTGAAGGATTTGAAGAACTCGGTACAATAGCAACTATTTACAATCATCAATATTATTCAAAACATATTGAACGACTCGGCTTCACAAAAGAGATCGATTGGATTGAATACGAAATATATCCGACAAAAGAGACACCGGAGAAGATTGAGAGAATTGCAAATATTGTTTTGGAAAGATATAAACTGAGTGTTCTTAAAGTAAAAAAAGCAAAGGAACTTTTACCGTACGCACATCAAATTTTTGAGGTTTTGAATCTTGCATACAAAGATATTCACGGATTTGTCTCTTTAACGGAAAAACAAATCGATCTTTATGTAAAACAGTATTTCGGTTTTATTAAACCGGATTTTGTTCCGGTGATAGTAAATGAACAAAACGAAGTTGTTGCGTTTGGAATTACAATGCCATCTCTTTCAAAGGCGTTTCAGAAAATACGCGGGCGGCTTTTACCATTTGGATTTCTATACATTTTGAAAGCTATGAAGAACAATCCCCGCGCAGATTTATATCTTACGGGCGTTAGGCCGGATTATCAAGACAAGGGTGTAAATGCCGTATTAATAAGCGAAACGAATAAGACTTATAAAAAATATAACATTCAAGTTGTCGAATCGAATCAAGAACTTGAAAACAACACAAAGGTTCAAGCCCAATGGCGTTTGTACGAAAGACGCCAACACAAGAGAAGACGCTGTTATATAAAGCAATTATGAGTTGTGAATTTGAAACTATAAACGTTTATTAGTTTTTGCTATTAGGGGTTTATCGATTTTCTATTCTTTTAAAAAATCTTTCACCGTTGCTATCATATTTCTGTTCATCAAAATTTTATAATGACCGTAACCACTTGAGTAGAATGTCTTGATTCTGGAATTTGATGCGGCTATCTCAACTGCGTCTTCCACGGGTACTTCGTCGTCGTCGCTATCATGAACCAAAAGAATTTTTTTATCTAACATTTTTACGGCATTTGTAGTTAAGTAATCATCGACTGAAAAATTAAATTCATGCTGAAGTTCGGTTTCCAATGTTTCTGCATTTTCGGCAGAAAGATTATTGTTTCTGCAAAATGATTTTATTAATCCCGAAATACTTTTCGGCGCACTTATCAGAACCAATTTTTCGATATCTACTTTGTAATCGTTAAAATTTTTTTGACCGGCAGCAATGACGGCAGAAGAAGCTGCGCCAAGTGAATAGCCTACAATTGCATAAACCGGACTTATTTTTTTCCCAACCGCCGCAATCGTCATGCAAAACTCAAACATACTTGAGTAGATTACTTCATTAGATTCTTTAATTGATGAATGCCCCGGCGCATCGAAAGCAACTACGCGGAACCCGGATTCCGACAACTGCCGCGCTATCGGCGCCATATGGCTTGCCCGCGAACCCCATCCGTGTGCAAGTAATACTGTTTTTCCTTCTCCCCATTCGTAACATTGAATTGTCTTATCGCCGGAATAAATTTCAAATCTTTTAACAGACGAGATTGCTTTAATATCGAATGATGTAATTGGAGATTTTGGAACTGTACAAAATTTTTCTACCAACTCTGAATACATGCATTTCCCCCGAAAATACAAAACGTTAATAGGTATTGTTAAAATACATTTATAATTTTTTTTGTATCTACCTTTATCGTGCTTATCAATTCCGGCAGTTTTTCGTTTTCTTTGTAGTAAATTCTTTCGAGAAAAAGTCCTGAAGGGGGCGCTGTAAATTTTGCCGGCGTTGGTGATTCGTGTTCTAAAAAATAAATTAAATCTTTCTCTGTTAATTTACCGCGTCCTATTTCGGCTAACACTCCGACCATTCTTCGAACCTGTTTCCACAAAAAATGCGAACCGATAATCCTTATCAAAATTAATTCGCCTTCTTCTTTCATTTGTACATCTTTAATTAAAACTTTTGTCGACTTGTCTTGGTCGTCTTTATCAGCAAATGAAATAAAATCGCGCATGCCGATGAAATGTTTTGATGCTTTTTCCATCTTATTAAAATCAAGCTGATCTTTAATCCACCAAACAAACGGTTTGCCAAAAGCAGTGCGTCTTCTTGAAATTTGATATAGATAACTTCTACTTGTTGTATCGTGCCTCGCGTGAAATTTTTGCGGAGCTTTTTCAACTTCAATAATATTTATATCCGCGGGTAATTCATCGTTAAACTTCATCCTAATGATTTCCGGTGCAAGCATTGTTTTTACTTCGAGATGCGCAATCTGGCAAAGAGCATGAACGCCGGAATCGGTTCTGCCCGATCCGTAAATTTCCAAACGCTCATCCTTAAAACGAGAATGTTTGTTCATAAAAATTTTTTCTGCGATTTCGTAAAGTTTACCTTGAACGCTTTTTGCGTTTTTCTGCATCTGCCAGCCGCTGTAACGCGTGCCTTCGTATTCTATGTAAAGTTTGAAACGCGACATAAACAATTCCCATTAAAATCCATGCAAATGTATGAAACAAATAAGCGTGTTGCATATTTATAGTTAAAGAATGATTTTAAAACATGCTTTATAATTAAGGATGTTATCGTGGAAAACAGTTCTCTTACCAATTATGGCAGATTCTATTTGATAAGAACTGGTAAATAAGTTTCGAAACAGGAACACAAAAAAATAATAGTGAGCGGGCAATTGAATAAATTATTCCCTGATCTAAAGATTATTGAAACCAATTATTTTGAAGTACACCAAGACTGGGAAGTACCTATCCCCGGTTTTTTTATACTTGTACCTAAAAGAAAAATCAGATCTATTGATGAATTTACACATGAAGAGTCTTTGGAATACATAAATCTTATTCGTAAAATCCGAGCTGCCATGAGAGAGAAAATAAATATTGAAAATGTTTATTTTTTCCAAAACGAGGATACAAAACACAATTATCATCTATGGATTTTTCCGCGTTACGAATGGATGAAAGCGTTTGGAGGAGGAATTAATTCCGTAAAACCTATAATGAATTACGCGGTCGAAAATATGATTGATAAAAGCAACATTGACGACGTACATACATGCGCGGCGAAAATGAAGAAATACATATCCGACAAATTTAAATTTAACAGCAAACATTAAATCATTCTTGACAGGAAATATATTTCATCCTTTAGTATTTCCGCTTTTAAAGGAATCTTTCCTATCATCTCACCGTCGGCTTCAATTAAACACGGTTCGCCCACCGGTTCAATTGTACAACTTTCAAATTCCTTGTAATACAATTCAGGGTGCTCAATAAATTTACCGCTGCGTATTCTAAAAATATTCTTTAAGTAGTCAAAAAGACTAACGTTTCCAGCCAAAGTTATTGAGAATTTTCCATCGTTAACTTTCGCGTGCGGTGCAATGCACAAGCCGCTTCCGAAATATTTTCCATTTGCAATACACAAAATCAATAAACTTCCGGTCCACTTAAATTCACCGGATTCAATGTTTAATTTTTTTCTTTTATAATTTATGAATCCGAGAAGAGTGGCTTTAAAAAAATCGAAATTTGGTCCGTAAATTTTTTTGCCTTCGTTCACTCTTTTTGCAACTTCGGCACCGAGGCCAATATCTGCAATGTTATTAAAATATCTAACGCCGTCTTCGCCGTTCATTTTTTTATATTCAAGCTTTCCGATATCTATTTTGTTAATTGAGTTTTGTTTTATCAATTCATAAAGGTCATTTAAATTTTTAGACAATTTCATAGTGCGGGAAAAATCATTACCGCTGCCAAGAGGATATAATCCAACGATCAAATTTTCTCTTTTTTCTTTTTCTACAAGCATAATTCCGTTTACAACCTCGCTCATTGTTCCGTCGCCGCCTGCTGCGATTATATAATCTGTTCCTTCAATCACTGCTTTTTTTGATAACGCGATGGCATTGCCGTTTCCGTTTGTGATGGCAACCGTTACAGAAAACTCATTGTCGAAAATTTTGTGGATTTCTTTTTTGGTGTGTCCGGCGTGTTTTAATCTGCCGTTTAAAACAAAGTATATTTTTTTCAAGAATGATTTCTCATAATTTTATTTTCGGTTTGATTAAAATATTCAAACAAATGTCCACAAACCAAACACAATCTTGATGATTTTTCGTCGGATACTTTCTTGGGATCAAGAATAATAGTTGAGTATAATCCGCAAGCCGGGCATTTAACAGCATATGGATTCTCTATTGGGAAATTCTTTTCGTCCTTTTCTTCAGTTTTGACCATTTTAATATCCAGTTTTTATAACATCAATTGGTAAAACCGTCGCATCCTTGAATTCAACCATCGCATTTATCAATTTAATATTCTTGTAAGTATATAAATCACTCGTTTTTATACTCCGCTCTATCACTCTTTTTTCGGACAGAAGTTTCGCACGCTGTGTGCCGGGTAAAAGACATTCTTTGGGTGTGAACCAATCTTTGCCGTCATAAAACAAAACATTTGAAAATGATGCGTCCGTAACAAAACCGTTTTTAATAATTAAAATATCTTCTTCGGCAGAGTTTGTGTTTTTCTGTTTTAATTTATCAATTGCCGATCTGTCGGTAAATTTATACTTGTAGGAAATTTCATCAGCATTAACCGAAATAAGTTTCTTAATATTTTTTCTTTCGTATTCTACAAATTCTATTCTATGAATTTCATAATCATAAAAAACACGGCATTTGTAAATTGTGTTTTTCAAATCATAAGGAATAGAAATTATGTTTTCAATATTAAGTTGTTTATTAATCTTCATAACATCGCGGCGGGTTTTGTTAAATCTTTCGTTGTGAAAGGAAATATTTGCCGGTTTCCCGTTTTCTATTTTTATCGATTCAAAAAATAGGGACATAAACTTTATCTATTAACTCTTGATATTCTTGTTCGGGATTACTCATAAATGTAATTCCACCTCCGCTTTTAAAATACAAACCGCCTTCTATTTTTTCTACAAAGCGAATCATAACAGCGCTGTCTAAATCCTTTCCGTCATAAATTCCAAAGATACCGGTGTAATAACCTCGATCATAATTTTCTGTTTTCTCAATTATTTCAAGAGTTTTTTTCTTCGGAGCACCGCTAATTGATCCTGCAGGCAGCAAGTTAAAAATAATATCACCCAATGATTCATTATATTTTTCAGGCAGCATTCCTGAAATTTGAGAGCTGACCTGAAGCAAATTTTTATTGTGTGTTTCAATTATTTCCACATACCTGAATTTATCAACTTTTACATTTCGTGCAACAATGCTAAGATCGTTGCGGATCAAATCAACAATTGTGATGTGTTCAGCTTTTTCTTTTTCATCGTTTAGAATTATCTGTTCTGCGTCCTCGATATCCGCATCAATTGTGCCCTTCATCGGGTGCGAATAAATATTTCCGTCTTTAATAGTTACAAATGTTTCGGGTGAAAACACAACGAATTGATTTTGGAAATACAGCTTGTATTTTGCTTTCGAAGCATGAAATATTTCCTGCAAAGAATAATTCGTTTCAATTTTAGTAGGAAATGTTAAATTTAATAAATACGTATTACCCGCTTTTATATTCTCTTCAACAACATTAAATGCTGTTTTATATCTTTCGAAACTTACGGGATGTTTTTTAAACTCCAACTTTTTGTTTATAACAAAATCATCGGGGTAGTTTTTATGATTATTCACTTTATATAAAATTAAATCCTGACTTACATCACCAAGCGGTATTACGAAGGGGAAATTCATTTTAAAATCTATGATAAACAAGAATGGAATTCCGGCTTTACCGAGCCGGTTCATTTCCATAATTGCAACATTTGAATTCATTGTGATTTTAACTTTCTGTCTTTGACGAGCTTATTAAACATAGAAAGAAATATATTTTATCATATCATAAAATTTTAGATCGTATGTAATTCTTCCTTTAACGCATCGCCTATAATTTGTATTCCGCGTTGAATTTTATCTTCCGGCGTGTGCGAATACGATAGTCTGAAATGCGTATTATCTTTTCCTTCGGGGTCGAAAGTTTTGCCTACAACGAAAACCGCACCTTTTGAAATTGTTTTTTTGAGAACCGAAACAACATCAATTTGCGGTGGAAGTTTACACCAGATATAAAATCCTCCGCGCGGCTCGGTCCATGTTATTTCACCGGGAAAATATTTTTTTATGGCTTCAACCATAGAATCTTTACGGCGTTTATAAATTTTACGTAGGTCTGCGATATAATTATAAATTCCGCCGTTTTTTACAAATTCATTTGCAAGCACTTGTGTAAAATTAGGCGAGCATGCATCAATAGATTGTTTACACAATTCCGCTTTTTTATAAATGTCTTCGGGAACAAGCATCCAGCCCAATCGAAATCCCGGCCCTAATATTTTTGAAAACGCACCCGTATAACAAATCGTTAATTCTTTATCGTACATTGCTTTCATCGGGAGACATCTTTCTTTGTCCTCGTCGTCAAAATACAAATCGCCGTATGCATCGTCTTCAATTAAAGGAAGATCATATTCTTTAAGAAGTGCGAGGACTTCCTTTTTCCTTTCTTGAGTATATAATGTCCCGGCGGGATTATGAAAATTCAAAGTTAGATAAACAAATTTCGGCGGATTTTTTTTGTTCTGCTGTAAATATTTTTTTAAAATATCTACATCTATTCCATCTTCATTTAAATCAATTCCTTTTAATTCGGCTTGATAAGATTTAAATGCCGAGATCGCCCCTATAAAACAAGGGTTTTCTGTTACTACTTTATCGCCGGGATCTACAAAAACTTTTGCCAAAATATTAATCGCTTGGAGAGAACCTGTCGTTATCAAAAGTTTATTGTTATCAACGGGCAAACCTTTTTTCCGCAAATGTTCTTTCAATGTTTCGAGAAGCGGCGGATAGCCCGGCGTTGGTCCGTACTGAAAACCATCCTGTTTTGTTTTAAGAGGAAGTGAATTATAAATTTCATCAATCTGTTTAACAGGAAAAAGCTCGTTGCCCGGCATTCCTCCAGCGAAGGAAATTATATCGGGACTTGTTGCAAGACTCATCAAATCACGTATTTCAGATGTACGAAGCGAATCAACAACTTTTGAAAATTTTACCATTTTTCTCTCTCAAACTTTTTTATTGGTACACAGAAAATTATGATTAATCATGATTTTTCATAAATGATCATATTAAATCTGTGTTCCATTTTTATAATTCGTAAATGTCGTTTGCTTTAACCAATTCCAATTTGTGTTTTTCAAGAATTGTAATTGTTTGTTCGACAGCTTCTGTTTTAATAATAACAGTAGCGCGGTTACTTAATGCAAAAGCATACATATATTCTACATCAATTCCTTCCGAGGAAAGAATTTTTAAAGCCCTGTGTAAACCGCCCGGTTCATTCGGAACTACAAGACCTATTACTTTTGTGATATGAACAGAAAATCCTTTTTCCTTCAAAACTTTTTCTGCTTCTTCGGGTTTATTAACTATAAGCCGCAAAATTCCATAGTCGGCAGTATCAGCAACACTAAACGCCGACATATTAATACCTGCAGAAGTTAAAACTTCCGTAACTTCGGTAAGCCGCCCTGATTTGTTTTCAAGAAATATTGATAGTTGTTTTATAATCATATCAACCTTCTATAATTTTCTTTTGTCAATCACGCGTTTAGCTTTTCCTTCACTGCGCTCGATTGTTTTCGGTTCAACAAGTTTTACATTTGCGTTTATCCCGAGCGCCGATTCGATATTGTGCTGAATTTTGTTTTTCAATCCTTCGAGTTTTTTAATTTCATCTGAGAAGAATTGGTCTTCAACTTCAACCCACACTTCAAGAATATCGAGATTGTTGACTCTATCAACAATCAATAAATAGTGCGGCTTTGTTTCACTCATTTCCAAAAGTACCGTTTCAATCTGCGAAGGAAAAACATTTACTCCGCGGATAATCAACATGTCGTCAGATCTTCCCAAACATTTTTGCATTCGAACAATGGTTCTTCCGCAAGAACATTTTTCATAATTCAAAGTTGTTAAATCGCGCGTACGGTAACGGAGAAGCGGTAAAGCTTCTTTTGTAATACACGTGAAAACGAGCTCACCGATTTGTCCTTCCGGTAAAACTTCGAGCGTTTGCGGATCAATAATTTCCGGAACGAAGTGATCTTCAAAAATATGAAGACCTTGTTGGTGTAAACATTCTGAAGCAACGCCCGGGCCGATTATCTCGCTTAGTCCATAAATATCTATGGCTTTTATTTTTAATTTGTCCTCAATTTCGCGGCGCATTTCTTCAGTCCACGGTTCAGCACCGAAAACACCGGCTTTTAATTTTAATGCATCGGGAGAAATTCCGTTTTCATTCATTGCTTCGGCAAGATATAAAGCATAAGAAGGTGTGCATGCAATAATTGTTGAACCAAAATCCTGCATAAGTTGTAATTGTCTCTGTGTGTTTCCTCCGGAAATTGGAATTACAGTTGCACCAATTTTTTCCGCACCGTAATGAACTCCCAATCCCCCGGTAAACAATCCATAGCCGTAAGCAATATGAAGAACATCATTTTTACCCGCGCCGGCTGCGGTTAAAGTACGCGCCACAACTTCCGACCAAATTTCAATATCCTTTCTTGTGTAGCCGACAACGGTCGGTTTGCCTGTTGTACCGCTTGAAGCATGAACGCGCACAACTTCTGATTTGGGAACTGCGAATAAACCGAAGGGGTAATTATCGCGTAAATCTTGTTTGGTTGTGAAAGGTAAATTTTTTAGTTGATCGATGTTTTTAATATCGCCCGGTTCAATTCCGTTTCTTTGAAATAAGCCGCGGTAAAAAGGAACATTGTAATAAAGTCGGTGAATCATCGCCGATAAACGCTCGCCCTGAAGTTTTACAAGTTTTTCGCGTTCCATGCATTCGA
This sequence comes from uncultured Melioribacteraceae bacterium, assembly GCA_964601095.1. Lineage (GTDB taxonomy): Bacteria > Bacteroidota > Ignavibacteria > Ignavibacteriales > Melioribacteraceae > JAEWUC01. Next base: position 20,959 of record CAZRMG010000002.1, read on the forward strand.
TGTAATCGTTCCAGATCATAAAAGAATGTGTGGTGTTTTGTGTGTTTAGATTTATAGTTTATTATTTACGCATAAAAATAGACAACGTCGTCAAGAGTTGCAATTAAAGATGATTTTTATGTTCGCGACTTAAACAATCAATTCTCTTGCGGGACTTTATCTAATGCCGTAATTTTTCAATTAGATAATTTAATCTAATTTATAAGCGAGATTTCTGTTATGAATAAATTATTATTGTTGGGTGCTGAGGCAATTGCGCAGGGCGCTATCGATGGGGGCATGTCGGGAGTTTACGCCTACCCCGGAACTCCTTCGACAGAAATAACCGAGTACATTCAGAAATCGAAATTTGCGAAAGAGAAGAAAATCCATAGCCGGTGGTCTGTAAACGAAAAGACCGCTATGGAAGCCGCGCTTGGAATGTCGTATGCAGGCAAACGCGCAATGGTTTGTATGAAACATGTCGGTTTGAATGTAGCCGCCGATCCGTTTATTAATTCAGCAATAACCGGCGTGAACGGCGGGTTGATTGTTGCTGTTGCCGACGACCCCTCTATGCATTCATCACAAAACGAACAGGACTCGCGTTTCTTCGGAAAGTTTGCTATGATACCGATACTGGAACCTTCGAATCAGCAGGAAGCTTACGATATGGCACGCGAAGGATTTGCCCTTTCAGAGAAATATAAAACACCCGTGATGATTAGAATAACAACACGACTTGCACATTCGCGCTACGGGGTTGAGACAAAAAATCAAATTGAGGAAAATTCTATTTCACTCCCCGGTGATCCGAAACAATTTGTTCTGCTTCCTGCAATTGCACGCAACCGTTATAAAATTTTACTCAATAACCAAAAAAATTTTGAAGCTGAATCCGAAACTTCACCGCACAACAAATTCATCGATGGAAAAAATAAATCACATGGCATTGTTGCATGTGGAATAGCTTATAACTATTTATTAGAAAATTTTGAAAACCATGTTTGTGATTTTCCTGTTGTAAAAATCGGGCAGTATCCTCTTCCGAAAAATTTGTTACATAAACTTTATACTGTGTGCGATGAAATACTTGTTCTTGAAGACGGTTATCCCCTTGTAGAAGAAACTTTAAACGGGTTTTACGGTTGCGGTAAAAAAATCAGCGGCAGGTTAAACGGCTTTCTTCCGCGCGACGGGGAATTAAATCCTACGATAGTTGCAAAAGCCCTCGGATTGAAAACAAAAGAAGGTTTGCTCGTTCCTGAAATTGTTGCAAACCGTCCGCCGGAATTATGCACGGGCTGCAGCCATCGCGATATTTACGAAGCTTTAAACGAAGCGATGAAATCGTTCGGCGAGAAAAGAGTTTTCTCCGACATCGGCTGTTATACGCTTGGTGCGCTTCCGCCGTTTAATGCCATAAATTCTTGCATCGATATGGGCGCATCAATAACTATGGCAAAAGGCGCAGCCGACGCAGGACTTGTTCCTTCTGTCGCAGTAATCGGTGATTCAACTTTTACTCATTCAGGTATCACAGGATTGCTTGATGCGGTGAATGAAAAATCGAATATAACCGTTATAATTTCGGATAACTCGGCAATTGCAATGACTGGTGGACAGGATTCTTCCGCAACAGGAAAGCTTGAACAAATTTGTCTGGGAATTGGTATTGAACCCGAGCACATACGAATTTTATTCCCGGTTCCCAAAAATCATAACGAAATGATAAACATTTTAAAAGAGGAACTTGCATACTGCGGTGTTTCAGTTATTATTTCACAAAGGGAGTGTATTCAAACTTTAACAAAGAAAAAGAAGTTGGACAAAGTATAAAATGTATTAGATTGGTTGCCCAATTTAATTAAAAGTAGAAATAGTAATTTATTAAGAAATTTTGCCGGGTTATGAAAAGAGACATAATTTTAGCAGGCGTTGGGGGACAGGGAATTTTATCAATCGCGGCGATAATCGGTTTTGCCGCGTTGGAAAAAAATCTTTTTGTAAAACAAGCCGAAGTTCATGGAATGAGTCAACGCGGCGGCGCAGTTCAATCCCACTTAAGAATTTCTTCAAAAGAAGTCGCTTCGGATTTAATTCCGTTTGGCGAAGCAGATATAATTTTATCTGTCGAGCCGATGGAGTGTTTGCGGTATCTGCCGTATTTATCTTCCGACGGATGGATAATTACAAACACAACACCCTTTGTTAATATTTCGAATTACCCTGATGTTAACGAATTACTTTTAAAAATAAAATCTTATAAAAATGTTGTTACAATAAACGCCGACGAAATTGCAAAAAGAATAGGTTCACAAAAATCTTCAAATGTTGTTTTACTCGGCGCTGCATCTCGCTATTTGGAAATCCCTTTCGAAAATCTTGAAAGCGGGATTAAAACATTATTCGGCCCAAAAGGCGAAAGTGTTGTTAATAAAAATATAACGGCGTTAAAAGAGGGACACAAATCCATTCTTATTTAACGACCAATTTTCCTCAAAGAAAAAAGCAAAGAGGAAGACGAATGGAATCACTTAAAAATTTTTTCTATCCGAAATCTATTTGCATCGCCGGCGCAATCGCAAAAGAAAAAAGTATCGGACGCGAAATGCTCGCATCAATTAAAAATTACGGCTACACAGGTAAGGTTTTTCCCGTAAACAATAAGCTTGATGAAACACTCGGTTATAAAGTTTATCATTACATCGAAGAGATTGAAGAACAAATTGATCTTGGAATAATCATTATCCCCAAGCAATTTGCGGAGGCAACTGTTGATGCTTTCCTCGCCAAGAATGTTAAATCTATAATCTTAATTTCCGCGGGATTCGAGGAAGTCGGTAAAGAGGGCGAGGAACTTCAAAACAAAATTGTACATAAAATAAATTCTCACGGCGCACGCCTTGTTGGTCCAAACTGCATGGGCTTAATAAACACGCTTGACGAAATAAAACTCAATGCGACTTTTGTTGCTGAAAAACCGGAGACGGGTTCAACCGGATTTTTATCGCAAAGCGGTGCACTCGGTGCGGCTGTATTAAATTCGCTGCGGGAAACTGAAATTAAGTTCGCACATTTTATTAGTGTCGGAAACAAAGCCGATGTTTTTGAAAACGATATTTTGAATTTTTGGAACAACGACGACAATATAAAAACAATGACTTTTTACTTAGAAAGTTTTGTTGAAGGTAAAAATTTTATAAAACCTTTTATTAAGGGAGAGATAAAAAAACCGGCTGTTGTTTTAAAATCGGGAAAAACAAAAAGCGGAATGAAAGCGGCATCTTCACACACCGGGGCTTTAAGCGGTAAAGATAAAGTTACAGATTCTCTTCTCAGACAATTCGGAATTATACGCGCGGAAAATTTAAACGAGCTTTTTAACACGGCAAAAGGATTTGAACATTTCCCGCTTCCAAAAGGAAACAGAGTTGCTGTAATTACAAACGCCGGGGGCCCCGCAATTTTATGCGTTGATAAAATTGATAACGAAGGATTGGTTCTCGCGGATTTTTCCGAAGACACAAAATCAAAACTTCGAAGCGTTGTTCATCCCGAAGGAAGCATTAACAACCCTGTTGATTTATTGCCGGGCGGCACTGCGGAGGTTTATAGGAATTCTATTGAAATTGTTGCGGCCGATAAAAATGTTGATGCCTTGATTTCAATTTTTGTTGAGCCGATAATGGTTCCTGCTTTTGAGGTGATTGAAGAAATTAATTCAATCAACTGCGACAAGCCGGTTTTACAAATTGTTATGCCGCTGCCGGAGTTTTGGAGCAAATACATAAATGAATCGAAGCGAAAAATTCCTCTTTTTAAAAATCCCGAAGACCCGGCGGAAGTTATTGCGAACATGCTTTTCTATGTGCAAACAAAAGATCGCTTAAACCGAAATAAGAACATTTATTCGGAATTGCTGAATATTTTTCCGGCTTCAAAAAACAATATTTCAAATAAATTTTTATCACAAGGGCAGGTTCATAAACTTTGTGAACAATACAACCTTCCAACAATAAAAAGCAGAATTGTAAAAGTAGTTGATCCTACAAAAATCGAAAATGACTTTTACCCGATTGTTTTAAAAGGAATAAATGAAAAAGTAATTCACAAATCCGAAATGAGTGCGGTAAAATTAAACATCAAAAATCCGGATGAATTGTTCTCTGCCGCAGCCGAAATAAAAAATAGTTTTGCCAATGCCGGTTATGAAGTTGAAGAATTTCTCGTTCAAAAATTTATTGAAACAAAACACGAATTAATTATAGGCGGCTTCCGAGATCCGTCTTTTGGTCCGGTAATTTTATTCGGTTCGGGCGGTAAATATGTTGAAGTGTACGATGATATTGCAATAAAATCTTGTTACTTATGCGATGACGATATTGAAGATATGATTGATAGAACCAAGATTGGAAAAATATTACGCGGTGTTCGCGGCGAAGAATCTTGCAACATTCACGAACTAAAAAGAATAATTAATTCATGCGCGAGAATGATGCTTGAAAACGAAAACATTTCCGAGTTTGATATAAACCCGCTTATTGTTGATCGGAATAATAAATATTTTGCAGTTGACGTAAGAATTAAAAGTTAGATAATCCATATTCGGGTGTTTGAAAAACACAACAATTCTATTATTTTTATTCGTATAAATAAAGAGTAAAGGAACGCGAACTTGAAAAGAGCATAACGGATTAAGATAATCTGCATAAACACTTTCGATTAATTTAATGATTCGTGCAGATAATCTTTATCCATTCTTTTCGGTTCGTGGCCATCGGCCGCGGCAAGCGGCTTTTTTATTTTAAAACGTTAATGCCGCATTTGTCAAACACAAATCGGAAAAGTAATTATGAAAAAACATTTTTTGAAATTCGCCAACGTTTCATTCGGATACGAAGATTCTCCAACCGATATATTCCGAGATGTATCTTTTCAATTATCAACCGGTTGGACGGGATTAATCGGTGCGAACGGTTCCGGCAAAACCACGCTGCTCAAACTTGCATGCGGATTGTTGGATTGCACAAGCGGAAAAATAGAATCACCGGATAATTTTTATTATAATGAACAGCGGACGGATGCTGCCCCTGAACAGTTTCATAATTTTTTAAGCAGCTTCGATAAACCGGCTTTTAAATTAATTGACGAACTAAGAATCGAGCAAGATTGGGTTACTCGTTGGGACACGCTTTCTCACGGTGAGAGAAAGCGCGTTCAAATTGCATGCGCACTGTGGAATCAACCGGATTTACTGGCGATTGACGAGCCAACAAATCATCTCGATATGATCGCAAAAAATATGATTGTAGATTCGTTGAAATCATTCAAAGGGATCGGGTTGATTGTAAGTCACGACAGAGATTTGATGGAAAATCTTTGCGAACAATTTTTATTTATCGATTTCGGAAAAGTTGAATACAGGCGCGGACGATTATCCGACACAACAGCACAGCGTCAACTTGAAAACGAATCCGCGTTGAAGCAATTCGAAATGAAACAAATTGAAATCTCAAAACTTGAGAATGAATATAAACGACGCAGCGAGATTGTTGAGCAATCAAAAAAGAAAATATCGAAGCGGAATATCGACCGAAAAGACAGAGATGCAAAAGGCAAAATCGATTTGGCAAGATTGACGGGAAAGGATGCAGGCGCCGGGAGACTAAAAACAATAATGTCTACAAGATTGGAAAACGCTAAAACAGAATTGCAGAGTATCGATATCAAACGCGGTTATAAAACCGGGATAATGCTTTCATCGTCGGTCTCGCCCCGCAATTATCTTTTAAATCTCGAATCCGGTTCACTACAATTATCCGCCGCTAAAAAATTGGTTTATAACAACCTCGTTATTCTTCCGCAGGATAAAATCGCTCTCACAGGTGAAAATGGTTCCGGCAAAAGCTCTCTCATCAAACATATATTAACCCAACTAAATGCCGATTCGGAAAATATTACTTACATACCGCAGGAAATATCCATCGACGAAACAAAAGAGCTGATGAACGAGATACACAACCTGCCGAACGAACAACTTGGGAAATTATTGATAATCGTCAGCCGACTCGGTTCCGATGCAAAACGAATTCTTGAAACAGATTTACCGAGTCCCGGCGAAACACGAAAGCTGCTGCTTGGTTTGGGCATCACCAAAAATCCGCACATAATAATAATGGATGAACCGACAAATCACATGGATATTGTTTCGATTGAATGTCTCGAATATGCGCTAAAAAATGTTTCGTGTGCCATGCTGCTAATAAGTCACGATAAACGATTTTTGTCCCAACTGACGGCTATTGAATGGAAAATTAATTCTATCTCAAATGAAAACGAATTACTTGTAAAATATCATTAGTCAGATTGAATGAAAGAAAAACTTTTTCCGTATGCATCAAATACAAATTTATTACGTCCTAATTTTCAATAATTTTTAGTTATGAGGATGCTATGAAAAGCAGATTATTTGTTGTCAAGGAAATCGAAATAAACAGCACTGCCGATAAAGTGTTCCCGCTGCTTTGCCCGGTGCGGGAATACGAGTGGATTCCAAAATGGGAATGCGAAATTATTACTTCCAAAAGCGGGTTCAACGAAAAGGGATGTATCTTCAAAACAAAAAATTCATATGGCGCAGAATCCATGATATGGACAACACAGGAATACGATGCATTTACTTACACCGTTCGATTCACAAATTTCACTTCATCCGGTTTTGTAGTTAATTTCAGAATCAATCTGTTTGATTTGAAAACCGAGGGTAAATGTAAAGCCGTATTTAATTACGAGTTTATTCCCGTTAGTGAAGAAGGTGTTGCTGCCGTTGCATCAATCGAAACAGAAACCGTTGAGACGGTTGTCGGCAACTTGGAAAAGTTATTAAACAAACATTTTGAGAAATGATAGCAAGATTTTACAATTCTTCCGTGAACCGGCCTATTAGTTTTGAAGTGTCAAAATAATAGAAGGAAGAAAAACAATGAACGAATTAAAAACAATTCGCGAAAATTTCGAAGCCGGTTCTTTGTTTATTGACGGAGAGGTTATTGATATTAAATCATTAGAATGGAATGAGCATCCTGCTTTTAAAGGAGTATATTTGAAACATATTTTGAAAGGCGAAGACACAAATAATACTCTAAGTTGTCACCTTGTAAAAATTGATGCGTGCTGTGAGATTGGCACGCATAATCACTGTGGTAAAACAGAACTGCACGAGGTTATTTCCGGATACGGAAAATGTTTTATCGGCGAAAAGGAAGTTGATTACACAACCGGTAAAATAACCGTGTTGCCTGCCGATATTAATCATAAAGTGACAGCCGGTGACGAAGTATTATTTTTGTTTGCAAAATTTTTTCCGGCTCTTGTTTAAAAATGAAGAACGCAGAAAAGATAATTCAATTTGTATTGCCCGGTATTGAACCGGAAATTATTTTGACTCACGGTTATGGAATTGAAAATAATTTCCCGGTTCATTTCCATAAAACTTTCAGTCTTGGAATAATTGAATCCGGCAAACGTGAATTAACCGTGCGCGGGACGAAATATATTATTAAGAAGGGGGATGTTTTTGTAATTCAACCCTTCGAACCGCATTCGATTAATGCTGTTTACGACAAGAGGCATACTTACAAAATAATTTCATTTGATTTTTGCGAAATATCATCTTCATATTTTCCCGAGCTAGTAATAAAGGATAGATCTTTGTTTGAATTGATTGAATTATTTCACGACCATTGCGAGTATAATTATTCGAATAAAACCGTACTTGATAAGTTAACCGAAATAAAAAAGTTGCTGTCTCGTTTCACTTTGCCGTTGATTGAATGTAAACCACCGTTAGCGGAAACGATAAACAAAGCAAAATCATTTATTGAGAATAATTGTACGCGGGAAATCTCGATTGAAGAAATTGCTTCGGAAGCATGCCTCAGCACATATCATTTCACAAGACTATTCCACAATGAAATCGGGATGTCTCCGTATGCTTTTCTAATCTACAGACGTGTAAAAGCTTCATTGAGTAAACTGGAACAGAACACTCTTAATGTTGCCGCTGCTTTGGATTCCGGTTTTTTCGATCAAAGTCATTTTATTAAAACATTTAAAAAGCACGTAGGAGTAACACCGGGAAAATTTTTGAACAAACACAACAAAACAATCGAATGCGAATCAAATAACAATGAGAAATCTTTATGAACGAAACTTTAACCGCCCACGCAACACTTATCAATCAAAAAGTCAAATTCTAAGGGAATAGCGGCGACAACCCGCCGGTGATCTTGGATTACACTCCCCCTTACGGCGATAACGAAGGTTACACCTCGCTTCAATTATTCTTAGTTAGTCTTTGCTCATGCAGCGGAACGACTTTGATTTTCCTGCTGAGAAAAATGCAGAAAACAATTACCGGTTTTTCCGTAAACGCAAGCGGAAAAAGACGTGAGGAACATCCGACATATTTTAAAAGCATCAATCTTGAGTTTACTAT
>CAZRMG010000003.1:0-9643 GCA_964601095.1 uncultured Melioribacteraceae bacterium
TAGAATATCAGCAACAGGCTATTGATGCTGTTCTTTCCGTTTTTAAAGGACAGGTAAGAAATACTTTTGACAATGCCTGTATAGATGGTATTCGATCAAATATTCTTTCATTATCCAATGAAGAAATAATTCAGAACCTAAAAGACATTGTGTTAGAAAAAGGAATTAAAGAAGAAACAGCTAATATTCAGCAGAAAAATGATATATGCATTGAGATGGAAACCGGTACGGGTAAAACACTAGTGTATATCAAAACCATTTTTGAACTTAATAAACATTTTGGTTTCACAAAATTTATTATTCTCGTTCCTTCCGTGGCTATTAAAGAAGGTGTTCTATCAACTTTAAAATCATTTGAAAAACAATTGGAAGATATTTATAACACAAGACCGACCTATTTTGAATATGACAGTAAACGGCTTTCAAAAGTAACTAATTTTGTTGAAGAACAACACCCGCAAATAATGGTAATGACTCTTCAGTCATTCAATTCCGATGATCGCATTTTGAATCAGTCTCAACGAGAAGATTTATTTTCAAACATGGCATATATTGAGGCCATATCAAGAACAAATCCGATTGTTATCATGGATGAGCCTCAGGAAGGAATGGATACTGAAAATTCGATCGAGAGAATAAAAGCCCTTAATCCACTTTTTAAGATCAGATATTCCGCAACGCATAAAGTTCTAAACAATCTAATTTACCGATTAACACCGTATGATAGTTATAAGCAGGGGCTTGTAAAAAAAATTGAAGTTTTAACCGTCTCAGAAAAAAACGATGAAGCATCTATGAAAATAGAACTTGAAAAAATAGAAATTGGGAAAGGCGACCCTAAAGCAGTTTTAAAAGCATGGCATCAAACGGCAAGCGGCTATAAATTTAAAAACACAAAGAAACTTGATAAAAACGCAGACTTACAGGAAGTAACCGGAAATATTACTTATAAAGGTTATATTCTGGAACAAATTGCTCGACCAATTCGCGGTAAAGGGTTTGTTAAATTTAAAAATGGTGCAATCATTTATGAAGGGGAACAAGCCAAAGACTGTTCTGTGATTTTCGCAGAACAGCTTTATTGGCTAATTGATAGCCATTTGAGAAAAAAAGAAAGACTTAAGCCACTTGGTATAAAATGTCTCTCTCTTACATTTATTGACAGAGTTGATAACTACATACAACCCGACGGTATAATTAAAAAGACGTTTGTAGAACAGTATAAAAAGGCTCATAAAGATTTTTACAATAAAGAAGCAGCTAACTCAACAATTGAACAGATACAAGGCTATTATTTTGCACAAACCGGGAAAGGTGATTTTACTGACAACGAAGGTTCAATGCGAAACAACAAAGAACTTTATGACCTTATCCTGAAATCAAAAGAAGAATTGTTATCGCTTGATAATCCTATTGAATTTATCTTTTCTCACTCAGCTCTTGGTGTTGGTTGGGACAATCCCAATGTTTTTAATATAGCTACATTAAATCAAAGTTATAGTGAAATTAAAAAGAGACAAGAGATCGGTAGAGGTCTTCGTATTTGCGTTAATCAGAATGGACAGCGAATATATGATAATTCGGAAACAAAAGAAGGCGACGAAATAAATCTTCTCACCGTTATTCCGAATGAAACCTATGAAGCATTTGTTTCGCAATATCAATCAGAAATAGCTGAAATTTATGGCACAAGCGAAGCCGGTGCCGAAACTCGTAACTCGCACAAAGGGCAAAAGACTACTGAAAAGCGATTGTCAAGAAATGATCCCTTATTCAATGACCCGTCTTTTCGTGAATTTTGGAAGCGGCTGTCTAAAAAAACTGAATATCTTGTTTCATTTAATGAAAAAAATATTATTGCAAAGTCCATTGAAGCAATAAATGAAATCAAAATTTCAGAACACCAGGTACAAGTTTCGCTTGGTAGGATTCAAAGTTTGTCCGCAGAAGGTATAAATTCTCAAGATTTTAGAACACAAAATAAATCTGTTAATACCGTTTTTTCACCGATAGACTTAGTTGAAGAATTAAGTGAAAATACAGCCCTTGCGTACCCGACAGTTTTTAAGATAGTACAGGGATTAAAAAATAAAATAGAATTGTTGAAAAGCCCTCCTCGTTTTTTGCAAGAAGCTATACAAAAAATTCGTTATATTGAACTGGATGAAATGCTTCGAGCTCTTGATTATCGAACAACAGGGCAGACTTTTGATATAAACCGCTTTGAGCAGATTATTATTAAAAATACGGACAAAATTGAACCAACACCCAAAAAAGGTATTTATGACCATATCGTTTGGGATAGCGAACATGAACAGAATTTTGCCAGAGAAGCAGACAAGGATACAGAGGTTATCTGCTTTCTAAAATTACCTTCTTTTTATATAATCAAAACTCCCGCCGGTGATTACAACCCTGACTTTGGTCTTGTGATGAAAAAGCAAAAACTTCGGGAAGAAAAAGGCAGTGAATATTATTTCGTTATTGAAACGAAAGGTACTAACAGTATTGATGATAGAAAAGCACTAACAGAAAATGAGATTTATAAGATCAAATGTGCAGTGAAACACTTTGAGGCATTAGGTATTGAAGCTAAAGTCAATTACTGTGCACCGATAAAAGAATACTCGTCTTTCAAGAATACAGCAGAGGGATTAACTAATGTCTAAACTCGATGAAAAACTAATGCAGACTCCTGATTTGAATAAAGAGCGTCTTGAAACACTGAAAACCCTTTTCCCCGATATTTTCACATTAGAAGGAAAACTGAACCCTGATGAATTGAAAAAGATAATTGACCCTGATTTAGTAAAAGAAACAGAGCGATTTGAATTCAAATGGTTTGGCAAAAGCGAAGCAAAACGGATCGCCTTCACGCCAAGTAAAGCAACGCTGGTTTATGATGAAACAAGAAGCGTAAATCCAGAATATGCAGACGGTAACATGATTATTGAGGGTGAAAATCTTGAAAGCTTGAAATGTTTACTTTCAGCATACAGAGAACAGATTAAGTGTATTTATATAGACCCACCATATAATACTGGCAAAGACTTCATATATTCCGATAAATGGGATGAAACAAAGGAAAACTATTGGGAGCATATTGGCGTTACAAATGAAGGTGTAAAATTAGATTCAAACAATGAATCTAATGGTCGATATCATTCTAATTGGCTGAATATGATCTATCCTCGCCTTTTGGTAGCAAGACAATTGTTAAAAGATGATGGTGTAATATTTATTTCTATCGATGACAAAGAAGTACATCATTTAAGAAAAATATGTGATGAGATATTTGATCAAGATAATTTATTATCAGAACTTGTTTGGGACATTGGATCAGGGACTGCAGCAGGGCATTTTACGCGAGCCCATGAATATATACTTGCTTACGCAAAGAATAAAAAGATTTTGTCTAATTTTGAGTATAGAGGTGATGATGAAACAATATCTGAGAGAGCAATTAAGAAAATTAGTAAAGGGAATCCAGCAAGTAGCATAACATTCCCAAGCGGTATAGATTTTGATGGAATAGACGCGAATTTTGTTGGTGAAATTGGTCAAGCTGAGAAAGTCAAAATAATCGATGGTGAAATGTCGTTTAAAAACGGGAAATTAGATAAGCCAGTAACTTTAGAAGCCGGTTGGGCAATGAGAAATCAAATCATTTCTTGGCTAAACGGTGATGAAACCTTTGATTCAAAAGGTCAAAAGGTTATAAGATTTTTCTTTGATTCAAAAGGTAGATTACAATATGAGAAGGAACGTGGTTTTATTAATCCCCCAACAATATTACGACAAATAGCTAGTACACGAAAAGGTTCTCTTGAAATAGAAGAGTTGTTTAATGTGAAACTAATGGATTTTCCTAAACCGACTGATTTGCTATATTTGCTAGTTAATTATGTTACAGGCCCAGAGGATATCATTCTTGATTTTTTTGCTGGTTCCGGCACCACAGCACATTCAATAATTAAAAAGAATTACGAAGAATGTTCAAACAGAAAATTCATATTAATACAAATTTCAGAAAAAACTGATAACAATTTAGAAGCATATAATGCGGGTTATAGAAAAATATCCGATATCACTATTGAACGTAACAAACGAGTAATTCAAAATTTTGAAAAAGAAGAATCTGAAAAACAGCCAGATTTACTGAATCAAGATAAGATTACATTTAAAACAGGCTTCAAAGTTTATAAACTCGCTAAGTCTAATTTCCCTCGAATAGACTTCGCACCTGATCCAGCAAAAACGGAAGAAGAAAATTTAGTTTTGCTTGAAAAATATATAGATGAAAAAGAAGCCATGTTTTTAGCAATGATAGATGAAAAAAATATTTTTGATGAAGTTCTTCTTAAGAACGGTTTCATGTTAAATTATTCAAAAACACAAGAGGTATCATTTTCAAAAAACAAAGTCTATCGAATAAAGGACAGATTTAAAGAATGTCTTACCTGTCTGGATATGTCTATTGATAAGCTGACTTTGAAAGAATTAGAAGAGTATAAGGAAAGTATTTTTATTTGTCTTGAACGGTCTCTTGATACAACAATGAAATGGAATTTGAAGCATCTGCTTGGTGATAAGTTAATCGCGTTTTAATGCAAAGAATGTATTGATTCAATGGGTGGTAATCTTTATGAAAAAAATAAAAATTGAGTTTGAAAACTGCTACGGCATAAAAAAACTGAATTATGATTTTAATTTTGAAGAAAGAAGAACATATTTAATTTATTCCCCTAATGGGGTAATGAAAACATCTTTTGCAAAAACATTTTTGGATATTTCGAATAATGTCAATTCAAAAGATCTCGTGTATCCTGAAGCGATAACAAAAAGGGTAGTAGTTGATGAAAATAAAACAGAGATTGACAGTCAAAACATTTTTGTTATCCCACCATACAACGAAACATATAAATCTGAAAAAGTTACCACCTTGTTGGTTAATGCAAAACTTAGAAATGAATATGAATTAATCTCTATAAAAATCGATGAAAAGAAAAATGTTTTTCTTGATGCTCTAAAGCCGCTTATTGGTATAAAGACAGGGCTTGAAGAATTGATCGGTGGTGTATTTACTAAAATTGATAACGGTTTTTATAAAGCAATTACAAGAGTAAAAGATGAAGTTTCAGATTCAACTCCACCCATTTATGATGGTATTATTTTTAAGAATATATTCTCGGATAAAACAGAGCAATTGTTAAACTCACAAGAAATAAGAAATAAAATCAAAGATTACATTTCTAAATATGATGAACTAATTGAAAAATCTAAGTATTTGAAAAAAGGTATATTCAATCATACCAATGCATCAACAATAGCAAAGAATCTTAAAGAAAATGGTTTTTTTAAAGCAAAACACACGGTCAATCTTATATCCGACAATGATAAGCAAGAAATAAAAACTGAAAAAGAATTAGAAGAAATCATTGATAAAGAGAAACAAGACATATTAACAAATCCTGAACTCGTAAGTATATTTGATGAATTAGATAAAAAAATTAGTGCAAATAAAGATTTAAGGGATTTTAGAGAATATCTTTTGCAGAATATCTTAATAGTCCCGGAACTTGCAAATTTAGAAGCATTTAAAGAAAAATTATTAATTTCTTATTTTAAGATAAAGAAAGATTTATTTAACCAGCTAATTGTCGAATTTGAAAATGGAAGAAAAGAAATTGAACGAATCATTGAGCAAGCAAAGAATGAAAGTACTCAATGGTCACAGGTCATTGATATTTTCAATAAACGTTTTTCGGTTCCATTTAAATTATCAATTGGAAATCAAGATCAGGTTATTTTAAACTCTCAAGCTCCCGTTATAAAATTTGAATTCATTGATGGTACAAAATCAAAACCGATTAATGAGTCTGATTTATTATCTGTATTAAGCACTGGTGAAAAACGCGCTCTGTATTTGTTAAATATATTATTTGAAGTAGAAGCAAGAAAGTTGCCTGAAGTAAAGACTTTGTTCATTATTGATGATATTGCTGATTCATTTGATTACAAAAACAAATATGCTATTGTTGAATACTTGAAAGACATATCAGAATACGAATTATTTTACCAAATAATTCTTACTCATAATTATGATTTTTTCAGAACTTTATCAAGTAGACTTGATATACTTAGAGAATACAAGCTAAATAGCGACAAGAATGTTTCGGAAATAAAGTTGTTTGAGGAGAAATATCAAAATAATCCTTTTCTTCATTGGAAAAAAAATCTAAATAATGATTCCTCAATGTTAATAGCCTCTATCCCCTTTTGTCGGAATATAGCCGAGTTTTTAGGTGAGGATACAATTTATAATAAATTTACTTCACTGCTTCATTTCAAAGATGATACAGATTCTATTTCAATGAATGAGTTAGAGAATTTAATAAAGAAAATATTTAAAGATAAATCTTCACTTGTTCTACCCTCTCAAGAAAAAAGTGTATTATCAATCATTTTTGAAGTTGCCGACGAAATTGCAAAGGATGGGCTTGATAAGTTGGATTTGGAAAAAAAGATATGCTTGTCCATTGCAGTAAGACTGAAATCAGAAATATATATTGTTAAGAAAATCAAAGATGAATCATTTTGGAAGTCAATAACGAAGAATCAATCAAATGTATTGTTAGAGAAGTATAAAAAAACATTTCCAAAAGACACAGAGTTAATCAAGCTACTTGAACAAGTAAACCTAATGACACCCGAAAATATCCATATAAATAGCTTCATGTATGAACCTATACTTGATATGTCTAATCATCATTTAAAAAGATTATATAATGAGATTTCATTATTAAAATGAATCCTGAAGAATCTTTGCCATTGTAACGTTATATCTCAACTCCCATCAATCTACGGCACACATAAGGCTGTGTTATGCCGCATTCGCTGCGCTCATGTGACCCTCGCGCGCACTTGCCAGATGAATAAATAATTTTTCTGTCAAGTGCTTGCTCGGCGCACATAACATGCCTTATGTGTACCTCCCTCTTGTAAAATCGGTCATCGCTGCTTCAAATCAGAAATCCCACACAGTCAGCTTCTAATCTCAAATTTTTAAAATCTTAATCCAAACAACAACTAATCCGCTGCCGCCGCGTCCATGCGGCAGCAGCCCCTGAAATAATCAAACGCCCCACCGGCTATCGCCGTAGGGGCTCCCTGAAAGTAATCGATTCAACCTTGATAAAATTCGTCTCTTGCAAGAAATCATTTAATCATAATCTTCTGTTACAATCATTGCAAAATCAACGGTTAGTACAATTGTTCACTACCCCTGATCCACAATTTAACAGAGCGAGCTGGTCAACCCACCCACCCTTTTAAGGGTAAAAAGTAGCGAGCCGGATCGGCTCCGCTCTCGGGTCTGTCGCCGCATCGGCTCGTTACTTTTTTTTATCACCCAAGAATAATATGTGGTCCTGTGAAACTTGCTATTTGTTCCGATTTTAGATTTTAACATTGATCACGATGACATTTCTTGATTCTATAAAAAAATCAGGTTAAAATTTATACGAACAGTTATACTGTTTGACAGTTGATTATTAAGAGAAATACTAATTCATAAAATATGGATTCTATGCAAAAGTGTATCAATATTATCAGGGGCAAAAACACTTATGAATGATAAAAAGAATTTATATCCAGAAAAATATCATGAATTATATAACCAATTACCATCTAGCAATTCATCTTCGGAATCATGGTATGAATATTGTGAGACTTTGAAAAGACTTATACATAAATTAGTGGAAGAAGTTGAGGCAAAAAACACTAATGAAAGAAGATTAAGAAAAGATATTAAAAATAAAGATAGAGCAATAGTTAATTATAAAAAAATAATTATGAAATGCGAAAAGGAAAATGATTTGCTTAATACAAAGTTTATAATCATAATTAAGAATGAAGTTCGAGGTTTAATCAATAGAGCTTTTAGGAAACGTGGTAAAAATCATAAAAATAAAAAATGATATATCGACTCAACTTAATAATATTTGATATATGCATGGAGGGTAAAGATGAGTGATAAATATTCCGCAGCAGCATCAGCTCTTGGTTATTTATATCAAATTCGTCTTGCATTACTTATAGCAGTACGCAAATTAAGAGATGAAAAGCCGTTTGATATAGCTATTGAAGCCTTAGATGATATTGAATTAAATGATGATAATCAACAAGTTTTAATACAGGCTAAGCATAAAAAATCAGGTAATTTAACCGATGCCTCTTCAGACTTATGGAAAACAATAAAAATATGGTCTGAAAGAATCCTCGAAGGTAAAATTTCCTCTGATTTTTCTCTATTCCTCATTACTACCGAACGAACTCCTTTAGGGGCAGCTGCATCATTTTTAACACATAATGAATTACGTAATATTGATGAAGCAAAAAATAGACTCTATTCAACATCAATATCATCCACATCTCAGGTTAATAAATCATGTTATGAATCTTTTAACCTTCTAAGTGATGTTCAAAAGGCTACTCTTTTAACAAATATTTTTGTAATCAGTGAAGAGGTAAACATCGAGAATCTTGAGAAAGAGATAAGAAAAGAACTTCTATTTCTTGCAGATAGCAAATTTGTGAACAGTGTTGTAACTCGAATGGAAGGGTGGTGGTTAAGAAGAATCATAAAACAATTGATGGATTCAGAAAAAAAAATATTCTCTGAAGAAATTCAAGCAGAAATTAATATACTTCGAGAGCAATTCAAATCAGATAATTTACCTATTGATGATGATATTCTTACAAAGGAAATTGATGCATCTGGTTTTGCTCATTATACTTTTGTCAAACAACTAGATTTAATCGGTCTTCATAATAAAAGGATTAGTTTAGCTGTGAAGGATTATTTTAGGGCATATACACAGAGGTCTCGGTGGATTAGAGAGGAACTACTAAATGTTGGTGAGATGGATAAGTATGAAACACTGTTGATTGAAGAGTGGGAGAGAATATTTCTTCAACATTATGAAGATGTTGCAGAAGATACCCCAGACGAGGATATTAAGAAAATTGGTAAACAGGTTTATAATTGGATGGAAAATCATTTTCATCCTCAAATTAGATTTGGAATAACAAATTCCATAATTCCCAGAGGTTCTTACCAAATTCTCTCAGATCAATTAAAAGTTGGTTGGCATAAAAGATATGTAGAATTAATTGCTAGTTTAGATGAGGTTTCAAGTGTTTAAAGATTGGAAATCAAGAAGCCCTGAAGAGGCTAATCTTTTGAATCCAGCATTTGGGGCTCTATTAATTGCTTTGTGCTCAAATTCATATAACGAAGAATGCGGAAAAAAACTCCCATATATTTATGCAATTTTAATTCTACCGCTCATATTGTATAAACCAATCCGTCAATTAATACCACGAGTTACAAAGGATTATGTTAATTGGGTACAAGAGAATCAAGAAATTAAAATCAATATTTATAGAATAATAATATCTCTTAAGAAACATACTCAAGAAGCAATTAGTTTTGGTGTTCGTAAATATAAACTTTCTATCGATGAGAATGCAAACCTCATCTGCTTGATGAAAAAAAAAGAAATAAATATTGCGGTTAAAATAATTTCTGGTGAAGCAGCAGATTGTTTAAAAAAAGCAATGATTCTTGGACGCTGGTTAT
>CAZRMG010000003.1:9653-21861 GCA_964601095.1 uncultured Melioribacteraceae bacterium
TTTAGGAGTAAGACTTTGAATATTGCGATAAAAAGTATTATTTTATATGGTTTCAACCAAAAAAAACGAGTAGTCTCATTTAATCCAGGTAAAATGAATATTATAACTGGTGCTTCAAAAACAGGTAAAACAGCAATGATTGAAATTCTTGATTATTGTTTTGGAGCAACTGACTGTAATATTCCTGCAGGCATAATTAAAGATAAAACCGAATGGGTTGGTGTTTCATTATCACAAGCAGAAGGGTATACATTTATAGCAAGAAAAATGCCTCCTCTTGGTCAGAAATCAACAAGCTCAATGTTTTTTGCAAATTATAAAGTAGAACTGATTCCAGAATATTCGGACTTGATTCAAAATTGCAACACAGATGGTGCTATTTCATTATTGACATCAGAACTTGGAATAAAGGAAAATATTCATGAGCCATTACCTGGCCAGACTCGAAGTAATTTAGTCGCTAATTTCCGCCATTCATTAGCATTTTGTTTTCAAAGACAGGATGAAATTTTAAGTAAGGAATTTATTTTTCACTGTCAAAGTGACAGATTTGTTTCGATGTCAATTAATGATACTCTACCGTATTTCCTGGGAGTTGTTGAAGATGATTTTGTTAAAAATCTTGCAAAGTTGAAAGAACTAAAACGATCTTTAAAATTATTGGAAAGAAAGCTGCAAGAAGTTGAATCGATTAGAGGTAAAGGTGCATCTCGAGCTCACAGCTTATTAGCAGAAGCAAGAGATGTTGGTTTATATTCAGGAGAATATACAGAATTAGAATTGTACGAATCTATTTCGGAGTTAAAAAAATTACATTCTAATCCAAGAAAGCCGGAAGAAGAGGAACTTTTCTTTAGTGATAAAGAGTATCAATCTCTTTTAGAAGATCGAGAGCGATTACAAGATGAACTTTATTTATATAGATCACACCTTGATTCCGCAAAATCGTTAATTTCTGATTCGAGTTCTTTCCACGGTGAGGCTGAAGAGCAATTAAATAGGCTTCGTAGTATTCAGTTGTTCAACGATAATATTGAATTGGATATCTGCCCTGTCTGTAATCATCCTTTTAAAGATGAACCGGTTTCAAGTGTTGTTTCTGCAATGATTGATTCTGCTGTAAAAATCGAAGGGCAGATAAAGAATATTGAAGAACATGGTCCCGGTATGCAAAAGATAATTAGAGAACTCGAAGAGAAAGTTGAATTTTGTATTGTGAAACTTAGAGATAATCGAAATCTTATTGAGTCCATGCAAAGAACAAAAGGCATTCTTCAAGAATTTCGAAATCAATCAGAAAAGAGATCATATATTTTAGGACGAATTGGACTTTATATTGAAAATTTACCGGAATTTTCCAATGATTCTAATCTAAAATCAGAAATTCAAAAATTAAAATTAAACATTGAATCTATTCAATCCGAGTTTGATTCAGATGTAATTGATGAAAAGCTCCAATCGATTATTGCAATAATGTCTAAAGATATGACCTCTTGGGCTCAAGAATTAGAACTTGAACACTCTGATCAATCAGTACGATTCGATTATAAAAACTTAACTTATGTTGCTGATTCCTTGCATGGTCCAATACCAATGAAAAGTATGGGGAGCGGTGCTAATTGGGTTGGTGGCCATCTTCTTACATTACTTGCTTTACATAAGTGGTTTGTTTTGCAGAATCGTCCTGTTCCTCGATTTCTTTTTATTGATCAACCTTCTTCTGCATACTTCCCAGAGGATAGAAAATGGCAAGATGGGACAGATGAAGATAAAGATGCAGTGAAGCGAATGTATAAGCTTACTTATTCTTTAATTAAAAATTTATCTAACAAAATACAAGTTATATTTACTGATCATGCAAATATAGATGAAGCTTGGTTTAGTGACGCTGTTATTGAAAGATGGCGTGATGGTGTTAAGTTAATACCATCAGATTGGTAATATATTTGCTTTCCTTTTGAATGGATATTACTACGCAAACATTTAATATAAATTCTAAATGGGGTTCACATGGTATCCGATGTATTTTATAAAGCGTATCAGACATTAGATATCAAAAGTATGCAGTTTTTATTTTATTATGCTTCCTACAAAAGAAAATGCGAAGAAAATGGTGAATTCATAACGCGACGCGAAAAAGATGCGATCGCAAAGAAGTTCCTCCCCTTCTGCCATTTCAGTGTGTAAGCATGACCTGAATTAATCAGGATCTCTCTATCCCCTCTTTTCCTGAAAGCCGTTGACAATTTGAATTATAATGTGGGTAATCGCTTAATAATGCAGTATTTCCGGCACGGGTGTATATGTTAAAATCAGCTGACCCTTTATTGTTGCAAATCCGTAATATTATTTCTCAGGCTCGAACGTTGACTGTTCGAAGTGTTAATACTCTGCAGATTGCTTCAAATTACCTTATCGGGCAGCGTATAGTAGAATTCGAACAAAGCGGTTCAGATAGAGCTGAATACGGCAAATCTGTCTTGATTGAACTTTCTGATGTTCTCGGTGTTGAATTTGGAAAAGGTTATTCCAGAAGTAACCTTGAATATATGCGCAAATTTTATCTTACGTATTCAGACAGGTTGCTTCAAAAATCCCAGACAGTGTCTGGGATTTCCGGGACTGATCCTGATTCGGTAAACCTTATTTTGAAAGATAAAGAAACACTTTCGTCTCTTGTAACCGGCTTGGTAAACACACAGTTCAATCTCAGCTGGTCGCACTATATTTTTCTTATGGCTATTAAAATTCCAGAGGAACGGTCATTTTATGAAATCGAATCAGTGAATAACAACTGGTCTCTCCGGGAACTGAAACGGCAATTCGATTCAAGTCTATATGAACGTCTTGCGCTCAGTCGTGATAAAGGCGAGGTCGAGTTACTTTCCAAAAAAGGTCAGATAGTATCTGCTCCGCATGATGTTATCAAAAATCCGTATGTTCTTGAATTTCTCGGTTTAGAGTCCAAGGCGAAGTATTCAGAAAGTGATCTCGAGTCGGCAATCATTGACAAGTTGGAGCATTTTCTTCTCGAGCTTGGTAAGGGCTTTCTTTTTGAAGCCCGACAGAAGTGTTTCACTTTTGACGAGGATCACTATTTCGTCGATCTTGTCTTTTATAACCGGCTTTTGAAGTGCTATACTCTGATTGATCTGAAAATAGGGGAGTTGACCCATCAGGACCTGGGCCAGATGCAGATGTATGTGAATTACTATGATCGATTTGTTAAGCTGGCTGAAGAAAACTCTACCATCGGTATCATTCTTTGCAAAAAGAGCAAAGAATCTCTTGTCGAAATAACTCTTCCGAAAGATGCGAACATCCATGCTTCAGAGTACCAGCTTTATCTGCCTTCGAAAGATGATCTGAAAAAACAGCTCGAAGATGCTCAAAGTGAATGGGAAAGTGGTCAGATATAACTTCATTTGTACGGTCATTCGCCACCATCAAGTAATACAAGAGTAGGGTAGGGCGTTACTTTTTCTCCAGACTTCTAATAAAGTGCCTTATTTCCTTTTCAAGTTCAAGAGTATCCATTGAATATTCCTTTCCCACAATTGCGGCAATATAGTCGATGATAATGTTCTTCTTTCTGCTCTTATTCGGGATCTGCTCAATATCTGCGGAGAGAATCTTTATGAGGGTTTTTCTCAGAATGGCAAGTTCGCTATCTTCAATCATTCCTTTTTTTAAATCCGCAACGAGTTGCTTCAATTCTACAACATGGCTGTACATCTTAATTTTGACTGAGGTGTTTGAAGCCGATTCTGCTTCCTGATCTGAACGGGTTTGTTTCATTCTTTATTTGGTTAAGAATTTGTCTGTATTGTCAAATAGATTAACAAGAAGTAGGGTAGGGCGCCCTACCCTGAGGCCCGACCAAAAACCGTCCTCATCACGGGGTGAAGGACGCTTTTCGGCCGGGCATCTATGACTATTTATCCAACGGTGATTAAAATACTACCTTGTCAAAGAGCGTCGGCGATTTCGGGTGCGACTGCGAATCGTAATTTTGCGGCGCCCTGCTCCATTTTTCTAATGCTACATAAGATAACTTATGTGAAGTTGTATGTAAAAAATAATATTAACATGATAACAAGATTTATCCAATAGCTTGTTATCATGTATAGAATTACTTTCTATCAATAATCTTCAACCTGGCATACGAAGTATCCCCCCGCCTTAATATTACCCAGCCACATCGAAAGAAACTCGTTCGCCTCTTTCTGCAGCTTCGGTTTCACTGTTGAGGGGTTCTCGTAGTTATCATAAACCTCCTGAAAAAATCCCGCGTAGTCGTTGCGATACGAAAGCGCCTGAACCTCTTTTGCATCTTTCATAATCATGAGTTCCATGTCAGGGTCCGCCATCAGATCCCCGTTTTGCTCACCGTAATGAGCCATCGAAAAGATGATCTTCTGCTGATCTTCGCAGAGCTTATTCACGCTCAAATCCATCAGCCCCCGCGAATTCATCTTAATGAATCCGTGTTTCTTGAGTTTTTCTACAATTCCCAGCTCGTCAAGTGCCTTGAAATTGCGTTCATAAATAGTCATGGTCTCCTCCGAAAAGTTAGTATTTTTAATCACTATACAAATGTATAGTGATTATTCGAAATGTCAATAAAAAATCAGTAATTTTGATATGTTTTTAAGAGGTATGAAAAATAAAATTTCAATCTTTCACTGGGATAAATTCAAGTGTATTGTAATGATTCCATTGCTAAGTAAGCCTTCTTGGTTATTTACCATCGCTCTTTGTATTCAATAAGAGAAAAATTTCGCTTGCATTAATAGCGCCTTTTTACTCATAATTACGTAATTATACGCCACGTTGAGGGACTAAAAATGAAAGACTCTGAAAAGACAGTTCGCCTTTCAGTTACTATAGATGAGGAGATTCACAAAATTCTTAAAAAGTTTGTGGATGAAAACGGTATGACAATTAACGGATTCACCAAAATTTCCATAGTGAATGAGTTAAAGAAACGCGGAGTCAAATTGTGAATAAAATCGTCTCTTGGATGGACAGAAAATGAAAATTGCAATAGTTAATCAGAAAGGCGGAAGTACAAAATCAACAACGGCCTCACTCATTGCCTTATCGCAGGCAGCACTTGGTAAAAAAGTTTTGTGTATAGACTGCGACCCTCAGGGAGGTCTTACCTCTTTTTTGACAGGCAAAGAACCTGATAAAGACATTAAGGGTCTTTTCGATATTATAACCGGCGACGATCCTGAACCGATCACCATAACCCGTGACATACTGAAACTTGATCTTATTCCGGCAGATTATCGTCTTGACTCTGTTTTTGCAAGCTGTGATCCTTTTGTGTTTAGCCGCATCCCTATCCTGAATGATTACGATATTGTAATCTTTGACACTCCTCCAACAGTACAGGGAATTACTCGCGCCGCAAGTGTTATCGCCGATAAAATTATTGTTCCCGCAGATATTTCGCGCGGAACGATTGCGCCTACTCTTTATACTATTGATATACTGAAAAATCTTTCAAAGACAGGGTCTGTGTTCCTGGTCGGATATAAAGAGTCTAGCAAAGGCGGCTACCAGAACGATCTTGCGCGGGAGTTCAGGGAAAGATTGGGAGTAAATTTTGCCGGATCAATACCTCGCGGTGCCACTATACCGAAAGCGGCTACCGATCACACAGTAAAATGGAACGTCAAAAAAGCGGAAAGCTTCTCTTCATATTTCGAGGGGATATTATGAGCAAACGAACTGGAGCGATACAGCCTTTTAAAACAGACAGAATTAAAATATCTCCTGAGCTTGAACGAGTTCAGCTGTTAATGCCTATAGACCCTTCCGACCGTGATAATTTAAGAAAGGATATTCAACAGAATGGTTTAAGAGAACCATTGAAAGTCTACGAAAAAGGGGGGGACTTTTTTCTGTTAGCGGGAAGAAACCGTCTCGACATCGCCCTCGATTTGAAAATTGAAAAAGTACCTATTGAAATATTGCGAGATCTGCCAGAGAGCGAAAGAGAACAATTCTGTATAGATGATAACCTGAACAGGCGTCATTTAACAACAAGACAAAAACAGGCACTCATTGACCGTGAACTGATAAACAACCCTGAGCAGTCCAATAATGCTATCGCACAGAAAACAAAAACCACTGACAAAACAGTCGCAAAAAGACGGAAAGAAAAAGAGGCAACTTCGGAAATTCCGAAGTTGGCAGAAACCAAAGGTGCTGACGGAAAAATAAGACCCGCATCCCGGAATACTGAAAAATCATCTTCTAAAATAAATCAGCAAAAAGATTCAACTTCGGAAATTCCGAAGTTGATGACAACCAAACTTCACCCGTCGGTTGAATTTCTTCGACGAACCAAAGACAATATTAAATACACTCTTGCCGAAATTAAAGGAAAACAAAAATTCTCAAAAGAGGATATCGAGTCGGTAAAAACAATAGTGGAAGTAATTGAATTTGATATCGAGAAGATTAAAAAGGCATTTAAACTTTAAATTAATATTGGCTATCGCCGAACGATACTTAGTAAGTGATAAACTGAATGAAGGAATAAATACACTAAGAAATTCGATTCGATCAATAACACGGTTTTGAAGGAGTTCATATTCAGAGATTTTTATAAAGTTTTTTGTGGGTTTCTCGTTGTGGTTCATGCCAATCATACTAATTGTTTTCTCTTTGAAAATTAAATTGGAGGTTGTTCTGATGATAAACAACATGTATTCAATAAAAGACTTAGTGGTGGGGATTACGTTCCTGGGGCAGCAACAGTTGGGTTGGCAAGTTTCCGAAACTAAGAGAGAAACATAATTAACTTTAGAATTATCTCGTCTATATATGAAAGAGAACGTATGAGGTTCGAATCCTCACTGCCCCAAATTTAACATAAAATGAGTTCTCAATTTATTAAGAGGGTAGCAATATGTCATTGATATATACTAAACATGAAAAAGTATCCTTAAAAGATGATCCAAGTTTAAATGAGAAATGGCTTCAAAATATTATTGCGGAAGACCCTTCAATATTAGGCCTGGGAGAATTGGAGCTGAAAGATATTGAAAGGCCTCTTAATTATGGGAGATTAGACTTATTACTTAGAGATGATGAGACAGATACAAGATATGAAGTGGAAATTCAACTTGGCCGGGTCGATGAATCTCATATAATCAGAACGATTGAATATTGGGATGAAGAACGAAACCGTTATCCCCAATATGATCATGTTGCTGTTATTATCGCGGAAGAAATTACCAGTCGGTTTTTGAATGTAATAAGTCTGTTTAATAAAACTATTCCGATTATCGCAATTCAATTGAATGCTTTGCAGCTAAATAATAATATTGTGCTTAACTTTACACGAGTTCTTGATTTAATCCAAAGGCCTGATGATGATACTGGTGGAGATGTAGAACCTTCAGACAGAAATTACTGGTTAAAAAAGAGTTCAGAGGATGTTCTAAAGATCGTTGATCTATATTCAGACCTTCTAAAACAAATCAATCCATCATTTTCTCTAAATTATACGAAAAGATATATAGGTGTCAAAGATCAGTATAAATCTAATAACATGGTCGTTTTTTGGCCGAAACGTTCTTTTTTACGGATTGGTACAAAAAATGAAAACAAAGAGTTCTGGCTAAATAAACTGGAAGAAGCCGGTATCACTGTTTTCAAAGAAAGAAAAAGTGATCGTGTACATCTTAGAGCAACACATGATGAAATAAAAAACAATACACCTCTTTTCTTGGATTTATTCCGGGATGCGTATAAATCAAATCCGGAATGATCTTTCTTTGATTGCGATTATTACGAAGTAAAGTGGTGCTTAGGATTCTAATTCTATCAAAGACAAATAAAATGTAATGATTGGGTTTATAAAAAATCGGACCAACAATGATCAAATCTTAATAAAATATTCCCAGAAACAACAATAACTGCTACATCTTTTAATAATGGTGCATTCATCTGAGGTGGTATGAATCCTATATGCACTTCTCCGTTACTTGATACAACAATCGACATATTCAGTCTTCCTTGTTTTTTATGATTTTGCATTTTTTGTTTTATTGAATGTATATTCATCTGTTTAATAATACTAATATAATCGAAAGGTTCTGAAGAAATTGAACCAAAATTGTTATCAATATAATTTAAGAAATATATTTCAAAAATATCTAATATTTTTTCATCTTCGCTTTTATTTTGGAAATTATTTGATTCATAATAATCAATATTGTTTTCCATTAACTTATAAATGAAATCTTCACAATTCTGTAATGAAGTTTTCTTTTCAATTGTTTTCCAAAAATCATTAAAGTAGGTAATAATATTTTTCTTGGCTTGGCAAAGAATTTCATTGTTATTGATTGATAACGAATTACTAATATAATCATTAAATATAAATCCGTTATTGATGCCTAGTAAGAATAGGTATTGATGATTTGAATTACTGGATCCAATAAACTCATTATTAAACCATAATATATATTTTTGTGTCATCTCAATTGATTTTTCGATTTCGTTTATTGAATTATATATGAAAACAGGAGGCGGATTTTCTGATTTCTTTTTATTATTATAATAATAGCCAATTTCAAATATTGGTGAAGATAGTTCAATATATATCCATTCTATTAAGGCTTCCAGATTCTGTAATGCAATTTTGTTCTTTTTGAGATAATTAATATTTTTCAAAATATAATCAAAAATTGACAAAAGCTTTCCAAATTTAAAAACGGCGGATGCATAAAAATCTCCATGTTTAAATAATGAATTATCAGTAATTTCATAAATCAATGGAAGTGATATTATTGGTGATTTGTAACTAACATTTCGTAAATATGCAGCAGGATATCTTATGTTTTTAAATTCGTCTGATATATATACTGTTTTTATGTAATCACCGATAAAACCCCATGCATTAAAAAGAATAGGGATGCTTCTGTTTGTTAATATGTTCTTATTGTGATTTATAGCTATATTCCAGGGAGGAGCTTCTTCAATACTAGGTGAACAATAGTGTTTTAGATAAGTATAAGCGTTTTTACAAATTTTGAATAAGTTATCAGTTGAAAAAACTATAGGTGCTTTTTCGTATAGAAATTTAGAAATATTGCTGCTGTTTTTTTCTAAAAAACCAATTTTTATGGCATTATCAATAAATACATAGGGATTAATACAAAATAAAGAAACTGCATATTCATAATCCGAAATTTGATCTTTCCAAGTATCTTTCCAAAGAAAGCAAAATCCATGAGAATTATTCTGACTAGCTTCATGAGTTATCAAATCAATAACTGTATCTAAAACAGGTTCTTTTGGTTCTTGTGGTACATTAAAGTGTAAATTAAGAGATAAAAAAGTATGTGAATTGCTGAAATTATCCCCAACATCTGACCATGTTGATATTGAATGGAAAACTAAATTGAAGTGTTTATCTTGTTCTTTTTTTGCTTTCAAACATAAGATATTTATGGATGTTCCCAATAATAAGTTAGCTATTGAATGTTCCAATAATGTTGTATATTCGTTAGATATTATTACGAATAAAAGTTCATAATTAGAAATAAAAGGTAAATGATTTCGTATTTCTTGAGCATAAGCAAATAATTCTGTCATAGCTTCGCGTTCAGTCTTCTTACTAGTCTTAAGTTCAACAATAATAATTTTCCCGTAACTATCTTCAATTAAAACAAAATCGGGTTTTAGAATCTCATTTTTTTCTAAAGAAATATTCCTATTATCAATAAGGGTACTATTACTTTGTAATGACTCATAAACAATTTTAGCAGATTTTTGATAACGATTGTATAATAAAAAATCGATTGAGAAAACTTCTATTCCAGTATTTTTAATATGTTTTTGATCTTCTTTTATAACATTGTATAAATTGTTTTCGTTAATTTGTGTCAAAATCCAGTCTTGTAATTCTGATTCGGGAAAATCGTTTATATTATCATTTTTTTTCATTATCACTC
The DNA here is from genome assembly GCA_964601095.1 of uncultured Melioribacteraceae bacterium. GTDB lineage: Bacteria > Bacteroidota > Ignavibacteria > Ignavibacteriales > Melioribacteraceae > JAEWUC01. The sequence goes on from CAZRMG010000003.1 coordinate 19,634, forward strand.
CTCCACCCCGATACAAATCAACTCCATCTCCGCAAACAAACTCTCTATCTTCTCATCGATCTCTTCAACCTTAATCGAGTAATCATCAATCGTATCATCATACTGCGCAATCTCCAGGGGATTCGTCAGAGATCGTCGAATCTGAGTCTTCTGCCAGACTTTACGCTTCAGAATAAACTTCCGGTTTATAAGAGTCGAAATCTGCTGAGAAACCAGGTCAACCTTCCGCAGCCCTGCCCGTTTTGCGCGCTTTCGCGCACTTGAGGCGTCGTTAATATCAAAGAGTGAATTGACCGAAATACTGGCTCCCAGATAAGTTTCCGCATCTTTTGCCTCTCCAATTGGCGAAGAGCGAGACACAGAAACCGATGGTAAAAGCCGCAAATAATCCCTTGCTTTTGACTCCGGTGCCGATTCGATACGCCGCAGCGCATCCGCTTTCGCGCGATCAAGACGATCTCTCGCCTCACTCTTTTCTACATCAAAAGAGCCGTCAGAAGCCGCAAGAATTGAAAAAGTAGTAGCAAAAATCAGTAGAATTATTACGACTTTTTTCATGAGCACCCCACTCAAATTAATCGAAGTGTAAAAGGAGCGACAGATGAAGCCTTTAGTACTGAAAGCGCAGGCTAAGGAGTTGTATGACTTCCTAAAAACAATCGAAGATTTCTCGGCAAAACAACTTGTCGAAGCCAACACAAAAATTCTGAAAATGCAACAGGAAATTCATGAAAATCTGAAAAATATGCTCTAATTAATACACAAAAAAATTTTGCAATTTTTCCGGGTTTTGTTTACAATTACAGTCAACAAAAGACGTCTTTTGTTGAAAAAAGCGCAGGGAACAAAGGAAAGAGGTGAGAGAGTAAGAGAGAGAATGGAGAGAAAGAGAAGCAAAATACCGGTATTTTTAAGTCAAAATGAGACAATAAATCTCTTGAAAAATGCAAAGAATGAGCGGCATAAAATGGGCTTATCCCTGATGTCGTACGCCGGTCTTCGTGTCTCTGAAATGACCACACTGCGTGTGTGTGATATAAATCTTGCAAAGGGGTGTTTAAAGGTAACGGGTAAAGGCAATAAGCAGCGCATGGTCCCTATACCAGAGAAATTAAAAGAACAAACAGAGAAATACCTTCAGAACTATAGCACAAGACTTGATTACGAATCTCCGGTTGTCGGTGGATGTCGCAGTGCCTGGCATAAGGTGGTGCAAAATACGGCAAAGAGAAATCTGGGAAGGGGCGATATACACTGTCATACATTGCGGCATAGTTACGCAACGGCATTATACGAAAAAGGGGTCACTATAGAAAAGATCGCCGAGATCCTCGGGCATACATCAATCGAAACAACACTCATCTACTCACATATATCAATGGCATCAAAACATGAAGCGGTGCAGCGTCTCGACACCACCGGCACAAAGATCTTCTCGTTTTTAAAGCGTAAGAATAAAACAGAGCTTCAGATGCAAAAAGGTGGTGAGTTAATAGGCAGAGATAGTGAGATTCGTCAGATAAAAGAGCTGATCGTAAAACAGAAATCCTTCATCTTGAGCGGTGTTGCCGGTTGCGGCAAATCTGCCCTTTTGCAGAGCATCCCCGATAAAATCTATGTGAAAGAGTTCGCGCGAAAGAAAACCCTCGTCTATCTCCTGCTCGCAATAAGTGGTGCGGCAAGTGAGAGCGAACAAGGTGAGGCAAACGGCACCGAACCAGGCGAAATACGAATTAGTGGTGATGATGAAGAATTAAAGAAAGAACTGAATAAGATGAAGGTCGATGAGCTGATTGAAGCCCTGAAGCATAAACATAAAACTATAGTACTCGACGACATCAGCGAACTATCGAAAGCAGACAAAAAGATGATCCACGCACTCGCCCAGGGCAATATCATCATAAGCGCCTCAACGAAGTTGCCTGACCGAAAACTCTTCGATACCTATATCGAAATAAAACCCTTAAAGCGCCACCACACCCGCCAGATACTTGCAGAAAAAATCCACATTGTAGACCCGACCAAAAAAGAAAATGTAATAAACGATATACTTCACTCTTCCGGAGAAAACCTAAAAGAAGCCGACTACATCGCCCGGCAGATGCAGCTGGGTAAAACATCAGAAGAGATCGTATCTCCCGAACGCTATCAAAATCAGGTATCCATAGCCCCGCTTCTACTACTTGTTCTACTCTTCTTTTTCTCTTACGTGATAAAATCCTACACCT
>CAZRMG010000003.1:21871-26692 GCA_964601095.1 uncultured Melioribacteraceae bacterium
TTAGATTCGTATTTTTCCGCTTAATCATCACCAAAGCAATGTCCCACAGGAGAGCCTGATTGACCGCAAAAACACACTACGCCTTTGCCTTTCTCGCTGTCAGTGCCGTCGGGGTCCCGCGCGAAATCGCGCTAGGGGCTTCAATTCTTGCGATTTTACCCGACATCGATCATACCTCTTCACTAATCGGGCGAATCTTTCCGGCAATTTCAGCACCCCTCATGGCGCGGCACGGTCACCGCACCATCACCCACAGCGTTCCCTTTGTTATTGCTCTGGCTCTTGTGTTATTACCGCTTGTTTTCTTTTATCCTCTGCTTTATCAGGCTTTATTAATCGCCTACGCATCGCATATCTTTATCGATTGTTTTAACATGGCGGGGGTCAGGCTTTTTTATCCCTTCTCACAGAAAGAGTATATTTCGTTTCGAACCGAGAAACTGCGGGTAAAAGTATCCTCATGGCAAGAGTACGCGATATTTGTACTGCTGCTCTTATCCATCGTCGCCCTTTCCGGGCGAACCGTCTCAATCACACAGGCGGCCTTCTCCGTTTCAAGATTCTTCTTTAAGTCGTATACGGTCGCCTATAAATCCTATCGAAATGCGAGCGACTTTCAGACGCAGGCCGAAGTCATCTGGTTCGACAGCCTTCGCCGATCGCGCGAGAGCATCGAGGCGCCGATTATAGCGATGGATGCAGACAAGGTAATATTGAAAAAAGAGAATGAACGGCTGGTTCTTCGGGCAGAAGACATAGAAAAGATCAAAATCATCGAGTCAAAAGAGCTGTTGATCAAAAATCCAATAGAATCAGTAGAAAGTTTTAAGGGGGGGATAGGGACAAGTCAATTCATCTCAGGGACCATCCTCTATGAAAACTATGTACCGCTTATAAAAGACAGCGACTTTATTACGACGCAGCGCATGCCCTCATCGCTAAAGCTCACCGTTACCGCGATCACTCCGGCAGAGCTAATTGATCTCTATAACATCCGCTTAGAGGTAAATGAAGAGATAGAGAAGATTAAAAGGGCTTTGCCCGAGTACAAGTTCGCGCAGCTCGATTCCCGCGAGAGGTATCTTGAAAGTCAGATCACAAAATTAAGTAACGATGGTCTATATAGTCACTACAAAGAAATTCAAAAACTCACCTCAGAACTGAACCGCACCAAAGATGCAAAGAGCCGCCTCACCTTTAACGCCGACCCGGCAGAGCAGGAAGCACTAAACAATCGCTTGTCTCAGCTTGAAATGTTCAAAGTAACCACTGATCTGTTTTATATAAATTTATAGAGCTATATGATTAATGGGTGTATATGTAGATTGAGTAAACACAAGCAAATAATATGCAAATAAAATGCGTCGAATTATGAATATTTTACAACCAGATAATAATAACCGTTTGACAAAATGAAGATTATGTTAAGATTAAAATTAATACCAGTGCAATCGGCTTTCAAATTGGTTATTCCCTCCGTGTTGCCGTGCGCTGATTAAATAGATGAGCAGAGAAAATTTGCTGATCACTTATTTGCGTATCCTGAATTTCCACTTCTCTACTCGTCAGAAACTATTACATCTATCTCTTTTATGAGGAGGTATTCTTTCGTTGTAAAAAGCACTGCAAGCGTTTTGCGGTGTGTGAGTTTCTGTATCATTATTGTATCTACCGACCAAATTTTTGACCATTGCGGACAAAAAAAGGCCTACCTCTGAGCAGAGAGGTAGGCTCTTTTGAAAACAATCTTAACAGAAAGATCCAAAGCTATTTACTTGGGTGTTTTTCGCCGAAGACATTCTGTAAGGTTGTTGTATCTAAAGATACCAAGAAACTCAAAAATCGGCAAGTTCACTGATTTTCGACGGCACATGTGACATAAAAAAGTGGTTGATTAATAGTAAGAAGCATATAGAAGTAGTCAAAATGTCATTTTTTGTGCCGTTTTTTATTAATTTACCGAGGTTTCTCATGTTGTAGCGGTTCTAATCAGAGCAATTTTAAATAAAAAAACGAAAGCCCGAAGCAGCGAACTTCAGGCTTGGGTTTGGGGTGTTATCCCAGAACTTGATTGATGTCTACTCAATTCAGTGGTTGAAATATGCCGCCAGTGATTGTTATTGTCAAGACGAAAAACACCCAAAACTAAATTTTTCAATTAATTTCATTAAAAAAATTAATTGAGCCCTTGAGGTGTTTTATGAATCCACACGTATCTCCATCAAAAAATCCGCATTGCATCAAACTTCTATTATTTCAAAGGTCATTTCAACGCCGGCGACGATTATAACCTCCGGTATACGGCATGATCACGCCCGTATTTAACAAAGCATTTGTTAAATACCTGTTTTCTGTAAGCAACATCGAGGCGACGATTAATTACCGGTACTATCTTATAGCAAAAATTCACTTCTATAAGCGGTCCGGCATCTTCAGTATTGATGAATTTCTCGATGTTTTGTGTAAACACTACGGTTACGCGAGCCTTCACCACGGTAAAGGCAACAGCCGCGCGAAATACAGAAGAAGGTTTTGGCAGCTCTTTACTAAATCTGTCCTGTTTTCGTTACTCGAAGATGGACGGGTGAAGTATATTCCCGAGAAGAAACTCTATTCATCCAGAATGCAGCGCTTCTCATCGACCGTCCCCTTCTACGGTACTGACCTGCTATGCGCCAAAACCTTTACCGACCGCGTGATCGGCGTCGTATCCTCGGGCAATTCCTTAAAATCGTACGCGACAATCGCAACCCAAACCAACTTTAGCCGCCGCCGCTGCATCGATGCGGCCAAGCAAAACGACCAGGATGAGCGAATCATCAAAGTCACCAATCTCATCATGGCAAAAAGCAACAAATCAAAATCCGTTATCAACCGGGAGAGGGAGCGCCTGCGCACGTATCACGGCATAGCCACCCCCGAACCCGTTCGATATAATAAGCACTGGTATCTTTGTCTTTATGCGGCCAACTCGTATGTGCCGGTATCGTTACCCGTAGAATCTGCAAATAAAAAGAGAGTAAGTAAGGGAAATAAGAAATCAGTTTCTATACAACTCTCTCGCGGGCATCTAACACCATACATCAACAAGTCGCGCTTCTATTTACAAAGAATATCAGAGAAAAGCGCTCTCATGCGCCGACACAGAAACACTAACTTCTACACCTTCAAGGAGGAGAAATTTACCTATCAGGATTACATCGAGACCTATTCACAGTCGATTGGGGCGGTGGTGCATGTAGCGTGATCGGCGATAAATCGCCTTATTCTTTTTAGTGGTTAGTAAAGTTGTTCACTTTACAAAATCTCTAACAAGGTATAGGGGGCGGCTATTCTTAGGTGATTGCTTTTTGCGCGGGTATCTGTGAGAGATTCTTACAGCTCATGCGAGAACAATTTAACCGGGTTCGGGTTTGACAGGTTTTCGCTTGGGGTAGGTGTGCTCTAATTTTGCGCACGGGAAGGCTGGAGTGTGTGGAGACTTTAACTTTAATTGTTCTTGTTCGTTTATTTTGACTTGACCTTTATAAATATTTGCTATCTTTTTTCATGACTTCTAATTATAATTCCAGCAAGAGGTTATTTAGTGGCGACATTAGGTTTTGATGCAAGAGTATATCAAATTGAAATGACTTTATCCAGTATAAAAGATTATTATAACATATCATCAAAAACCTTAACAAATGAATTAGACAAACTAAAGTTTGATTTTGAAATTAAAACAAAAGAACTTTTTATAAAGGATAATGAACGTTATTGTGATATGCAAGATTCCTATTTTTCATATTCAGAAAGAATAACTGACTCATTTACAAGAAATTTCAATTATTCTTTTATCACACTCATATACTCATTTTTGGAAAGTTCTCTAAATGATCTTTGTTTAATACTAAAAGAAAAGAATTTGATTGAGTTAGATCTAATTGATTTAAGAGGTGAAGGAATAATTCGAGCTAAAACCTACTTAACAAAAATTTGTAAAATTGATTTTCCTGAAACTCATGAGTGGAATGAAATTATAAAACTAAACAAAATAAGAAATTGTATTGTTCATGCGAATGGTAATATTAAGAAAAGCAACGGGCGGTCAAGTCTTGAAAAAAGTTTATTAAATATGAAGACTGTTGTTATTAGGGATCAAGAATTTCTTGATATAAAAATTGAATACATTGAGAGTATGATTTTAAATATCAAGAAATTCCTTTCAAAAATTTTTCGAGAAAATGTTGAATATGGATTTTATTACCAATTGTAAAATTATATATTCAACAAAAACAAACACACAAGGAAGATCCCTTTTTCTCTTGGATATATATTTTGATCGATTTCAAAAAGTTTATGTCATAGATAGAGTAAGAATAACCGCTAATTACGGTTCAAACCATCCACTGATTCATCCATGCATTTTCTCCCAAAAAAAAAGCAACATAATCCGGTTAATTCCTATCATTTTGTAAGACTTGAACCGGAATAATTACAAAAAAAACTCCATTAAAATCACTTTATTAACTCCTTAAAATCGATATGCTGACCCAGATCCCCTACTATCTTAAAGATGGATAGTAAAAGTTGATTTTTTCAATAAAAATCAACCTTGAAGGTATGTTGTATGAAGGTTATGAAGCATTATTTAAGGTTAAATTAAAATTGAAAAAGATAGTTTCTGCGGTTTAACTTGCAAAAGAGGAACAATAAATATGGCTTGACCACATAGATTCAAACGAAGAGAAAATAAGAATAAAATTCACCTTCCCATTGTGTAGTTTAAATGATCCATTATTTGATAAGATTGATGATATTTTGTTATAAGTAATTAAAAGG
>CAZRMG010000004.1:0-24939 GCA_964601095.1 uncultured Melioribacteraceae bacterium
TACGGAAATTATTCATTCATTATCATAAACCAATCAAGGTGAAAATTATGAAACCAATTTTATGTTTAATTCTATTTATCACCGCTGGTCTTATTAATGCGCAGGATAGACCTTTTCCACAAAATGTAGATTACCCCAACGGTTTTCAATCAACCAGTATTTCTGCATTAACGATGCAAAGCGTTTATACAAGATGGAAAAACTCCTTTCTGAAAAACTGTAACGGAATGTATCGAGTGTCGGGCGACGATACGACAATCACAATTTCCGAAGGAATGGGTTACGGTTTATTATTAACGGCTTATTATAGTGAGAAAGAATATTTTGACGGACTTCTGGATTTTTATAAAAGCAAACGAACAGATTGGGCTTACGGATTAATGGGTTGGCGGGTAAATTGCAACGGAATTCTTGATGAAGGAAGCGCAACGGATGGTGATATCGATGCTGCTTTTGCATTAATTGTTGCTCATTATCAATGGGGTGAAAACTATTTAAATGAAGCGAAAAATATTTTATCCATTCTTAAAGAATATTATTTTCTAAAATGCGGACGCGGCATTTACACGATGAAACCCGGAGGACGATTCGGCGGCTGCGATTTGACTGATATATCTTATTACTCACCCGGATATTCTAGAGTATTCGCAGATGTAACGGAAGATTCATTTTGGGAGACAATCGCAGAACATTCTTATATCATTTTAGAAAATGGTGCTAATGATGTTACAGGTTTAGTACCGGATTGGCAAACCCATGACGGAATTCCAGGCGGACAAGGCAGAACTGATTATTATCGCTATGATGCTTGTAGAACTCCATGGCGAATGGCATTGGATTACATTTGGAATGGAAACACAACTGCAAAAAATTGGTGTACAAAAATTACAAATTTTGCAGCTTCAATCGGGTCATCGAGAATTGTTGATGGTTACAATTTAGACGGGACACCAAGAGGACAGTATAATAATAGTTCTTTTGTTGGTGGATTTGCTGTAGGTGCGATGTGTAACAACCAGCAGATTGTAGACGAATTTGCTCAAAGACTATTGCAACTAAATAACTCGGGAGGAGATAACCAATATTTCAATCTCTGTTTGCGAAATATTTATATGTTAGTCCTAACCGGAAATTTTTGGAAACCAGGCACAACTCCTACTGACATTAGAAATATTGATCAGCTACCTAAAGAATTTACTTTACAGCAAAACTATCCAAATCCGTTTAACCCGGAAACAGTTATTAGTTACAAGTTGCCATCGGCTGAGTATGTTCAATTAACAGTTTACGATATGCTGGGAAGGGAAGTTGCAACATTAGTTAATGAAGAAAAAACTGCAGGAAGTTATGAAGTAAGATTCGATGGATCAAATTTTTCATCAGGTATCTATTTTTATTCGTTTACTTCCGGTAAATACAGTGCAACCGGAAAAATGATGCTTATCAAATAGTATAAAATTCAGGCAATTGTATGTAACTTAAAAAAATCTGTTTTTGCAGTAACACTGAATCTACAATGACTATTAGACATAAATCCACAAAATTTTTAGATGGAGATTAATCATTTTTAAAAGTTATGTTTGCACAATAATATACCGGTAAATCAAATCAATGGGCGGAAAAAATATCCATAATAAAATTTGTTTAATATTTTCCATCTTTTTGGTCATGCAGTTTTCAACACATGCACAAGTTCAATCAAAAATCGACAGCTTAAAGCAAGTTTTATCAAAGGCACAAAATGTATCGGACAGCACTCGAATACTGAGTCAGCTTGTTTGGCAAATTTCAAATGCAAATCCCGATCTAACTTTCCAGTATGGAATGAAATCCCTTGAACTTTCTAAACGAATTCAAAACAAAGAACGTCTTGCAGAGATATATGATGCCGTTGCTTTAGGATATTGGGTAAAGGGAGACCGCCAAACCGCAAGACGATTTTATACAAAGGCATTAGATATAGGTGAGAAAAATAATTTTGTAATGAGAATAGCATGGGGCAGTTACAACCTTGCCGATTTATCGGAAAGAGAAGGGAAAACTGAAGAAGCAAGAACTTATGCAAAAAGAAGCCGGAAAAGTTTTAAACAGATGAATAACCTGAGAATGGTAATTTACAGCGATTGGATTATTGTAAGATCTTATAAAAAAACCTCAACCGCATACGTTGATTCTACAATTAACGATTACCTGCTTGCCGAAAACCTTACTATAGATCCCGAAGCGCTTTTGGATCAATATCTCAATCTAATTGTCCTTTATGGATTGAAGGAGAATAAATCCAAATCAATGTTCTATGCAATGAAAGCTTTGGAAACCGCAGAAGAAACCAGGAATGAAGAAGCTTTGGTTAAAGTATGCTACCAGATAGGAGATTATTTAAGAGATTATCAACACAATTACAAAGTTGCGCTTCTTTATTACAAAAAGATTTTGGATATATGTGAAAAAAATAAACTCGAAGATAATATTGCTAACGCCCTGATTGAAATAGGGAACGTACATAAACTTATGGGTAATGATTCGCTGGCGCTCTCCTTGTTTTATAGAAGTCTTGAAATTGCTAAAAGAATTAATCACCGGCATTTGACAGCCGACTCGTATAAAAGCATCGGCGAAATTTTTTATGAGAAAGGGGAATTCAAAAACGCTTTAATGTATCATGTAAAATGCTGGGAAACCGGCTGCGATAAATGTCCGCGTATTAAATTTCATAAGGTGCTTGTCGATATCGGGAATATATACTTACATGAAAGAGACTATCAAAATGCAGAGAAATATTTTAAGCAAAGTCTTTCTTTGGCGGATTCCGCTAATGCTAGTTATGAAAGATCGGTATCTTATTCAGCGCTGGCAGATATTGATATATCCCGGAATAAAAATGGATTTGCAATCAATAATTATCTTAAAGCATATAACCTGGCTGCTGAAATAAATTCCTTATCGCTTCGTAAGGAAATATCATCCAGATTAAGCAAAGCTTATGAACAGCAGAATAATTTCCAAAAAGCGTTTGAGTACCTCAATTTATCAAATACAATTGCGGATAGTCTTAACAAGATAAGCGAAGCTGAAAATCTTTCGCGGTTGGAAATGGAATTCGAATTTCAAAACCTTAAGCTGCAAAAGGAACATGAACTGAAAGAGAGCCAAATAAACTCTAATGCCGAAATTGAAAAACAAACCATGCAGAAATATTTCTTTATTATTGGCTTTGTGCTTGTTGCTGTTTTAGCCTTGGTTGTATATAAAAACTTCCGCCGTAAGAAAGCCGATAACCTCGTTTTAGAACATCAGAAAAAACAACTCGAAGATCTTTCGAAAAGAATACACGAAGCCGATCAAAAGAAACTTAGCTTTTTTACCAACATTTCTCATGAATTAAGAACTCCGCTAACTCTTATTCTTGGCCCGATTGAAAAATTGATTAAAGAAAATCCGGACAATCAAAACGGTTCGTCCCTTCTCGGGATAGTCCGGAGGAATACACTTCAGTTGTATAATCTCATAAACCAGCTTTTGGATATAAGGAAACTCGATACGGGAAACGTAAAGTTGAAAGCTGCGTATGGAGATATTCTAAATTACAGCAAAGGTATTTACTCTACATTTATACATTTGGCAGAAGAAAAAAATATCGATTTTAAATTTGATGCCGCCGAGGAAAAAATAACCGGCTGGTTCGATAAAGATATTGTAGAAAAAACTCTTAATAATCTTTTATCTAATGCATTTAAATATACCCGGAACAATGGCGAGATAAATATTACGTTGTCGTCAATTTTAAGTGATGAACAGGAAACATCGCATGTGAAAATTATTGTAAGCGATAACGGTAATGGAATTCCTGAAGACCAGGTTCAATATGTATTCGATAGATATTACCAGGTAGAAAATACAAATACAGGTTTTAATACGGGCACTGGTATTGGTCTTGCATACACCAAAGAATTGATCGAACTGCACAAGGGAGAAATTACAATTGAAAGCCATATAGATCATGGTACAATATTTACGGTAATTCTTCCTATTAAAGAGTCGTTTTATTCCGAGAATGAAAAATCTAAAAATGGGATTGCAGAGGTTAACGTTGATTATATCAGGCATAAATATCTCGAACAGTTAATTGAACCTGAAGTTGAAACAGTTGCGAACATTGATAATGCCAACCCGGTTAATGAACGTAAAGTGATGTTGATTGTTGAAGACAATTCGGATTTACGAACATTCATTAAAAGCATTTTTAGTAATGACTTTGAGATAATTGACGCTCCTGATGGTGCGGCGGGTTTGAAATTAGCATATGAACTGATACCCGATGTTATAATCAGTGATATTATGATGCCTGTGATGAACGGACTTGAATTGTGCGATAAACTTAAAAGTAATATTCACACAAATCATATCCCGGTATTAATACTCACTGCAAAAGCCGGCGAAGAAAATGAAATAGAAGGATTGAAGACGGGCGCCGATAATTATTTATCGAAACCTTTCAATTCGGAAATTCTGGAAATGAGAATCAAGAGGTTGATTTCCTCGCGTGAAAACTTGAGAGAATATTTTACGCGCGAATTTTTATTGAATCCCAAAGAAGTAAAGTTATCTTCGCCCGACGACGAATTTCTAAAAAAAGCTGTTCAAATTGTTGAAGAAAACATTTCCAACCCGGATCTGAACGTTGAAATGCTTATGAACAAACTATGTGTAAGCAGAACACAATTATTCCGTAAACTAAAAGCAGTAACAAATTATTCCGCCAGCCAGTTTATTAGAAACATCAAGTTGAAGAGAGCCGCCCAGTTATTGCAGTATAAATCCTACAATATAACCGAAGTTTTGTACTTGTCGGGTTTCAACTCACCGTCATACTTTTCCGCATGTTTTAAGGAAATGTACGGATGCCTGCCTAAAGAATATCAATCTCGAGCTTACGATACTTCGATCTTGGCAAATTAAGAGAAATCTATTTAACAAAAGAAGCTATTCCATCTATTGAAATTTCACCAATTTGCAACTCCAATTTCCTTCTAATCCATTCTAAAAACAGCATATTTATAAGAAAATAGACTTTGGAACATCTCTTACATTCATTGGAATATTTCTGATAGTCGTACAAACCAGCGGTTAGTATTTTCACCACCTAAAAATTTACCCCAAAAACTTTGGGGATTCGCCGGTGCTATTTATCATTTGTCAATAAATCAATAAAAGAGGATGAAAATGAATTGTTCACAAAAAGTTTTGTACTTAATGTTTTGCATGATTATACTTATAAATTTTTCCGTCAATGCCCAGTCGCCACAACTTATTTACTCAACATTTATCGGCGGAAGTAATAACGATGGATTAAGTAATTGGCTGAATGAGTTTGCGGTTGATGATTCTGGCAATATTGTTTTTACCGCAGATACGGAATCATCGAATTTTCCTCTTACAAGTGATGCTTATGATAAAACATATAACGGCGGTAACGACTGGGGGAAAGAGGACAATGTTATTATCAAATTTAATATCCAAGAGAATAAATTAAAATACGCATCCTATTTTGGCGGAAGAAATGGTCCTGAATTTGTTGAACAAGTATGTATTCGCGAAAACGATTTCTATTTGGTTGGGAATACTGGCTCGTCCGATTATCCGACAACCGTCAATGGTTATGACCGTTCTTTTAACGGTCCCGTTTTTCGACATGCCGATGGTGTAATTTCAAAATTCCAAAACAACGAATTGGTCTATTCAACTTTCTTGGGAACAAGCGGCATTGAAGTAATGAGTAAAGTTTTATTTGATACTGAAGGCAATATGATTGTCATTGGTCAGATTGCCAAACCAAATGAATTATCGTTTACGAATAGATTTTCCGAAGAAACACTTGCCGATAATCCCAACGGTTGTGTAATAAAATTTAATGCATCGGGCAATTCTATAATAGCGTCAAGTCTGTTGGGACCTGTATGGGAAATTGATGCGGCAATAGATGCCGCCGGTTATATCTACATAGCGGGAACAACACCAAGCAGAAATTTTCCTGTTACTGAAAACGCATATGACAATTCTTATAACGGAGGAGATGATATTGCCGCGGGTGATATTTTTATAATGAAATTATCGCCGCAGGGTGATCAACTTTTATTTTCTACGTTCTTAGGCGGATCAAGTGACGATATTAATCCTCGGATTCGACTAGACCAATTCAACAATATTATTATTTACGGTAGAACAAAATCTAACGATTTTCCTTTAACAGAAGATGCACTTGATAAAATATTTACCGGCGGTTCGGAATTGTTCATTACTAAATTAAGCAACGACGGGAAAAGATTAATATATTCATCTTACTTGGGCGGTCAAGAAAAAAGTCCGTCTGGTGAACTGAGTACAAGTATTGTTGTATCGAAAGAAGGCGATGTATATATTAACGGATTAACAGATGCCGATGATCATCCTGTAACACAAAACGCTTTGAAAAATTCAAACAGCGGCGGTTATGATATTTTTATCACCGTTTTAGACAGCACCTTAAAGCATATTAGATATTCAACTTATATCGGCGGACAAGCGGATGAAGTCAGCTCGGCAATTGCATTGGACGACAAAAATAATATTATCTGCGTTGGCGCAACGTTATCATCTGATTTCCCAACAACAACCGGAGCTTTTGATGTAACAAAAAACGGTGGTTGTGATATCACTTTGTCAGTATTATCAGCAATTGACAGCATCTCAACAAACATTGGAAATGAAAATCGAATTCCACAAGATTTTCAATTAAATCAAAATTACCCCAATCCTTTTAATCCGTCAACAGTAATCAGTTATCGGCTCTCTGAAAGTAGTGATGTGAAAATAAAAATTTATGATGTACTCGGTAGAGAAATAAAAACTCTTATTGATTCATTTCAGAATACCGGCGAACATTCGGTTGTTTGGAACGGTACAGACAACTCACATAATCAAATTGGCTCAGGAATTTATTTCTATTCTTTAACAACAAATGAAATAAGTATTCAGAAGAAAATGATTTTAGTAAAATAAAAGTCAATACAAACATTAAGGAGGAAAGTATGATCAAGAGCTTTATAAAGCCAAACGTTTTCTTATTACTAATAATTTGCAGCTCTTCCTTAATTTTTGCACAGAGTGATAGCAGCGCATCTCACATGGACTTAATAAAAGTAACATACATTGCAAACGAGGGATTTTTAATCACTGGTTCTTATGGTAAAATAATTATTGACGGAATTTTTACCGAAGGATGGAATAGTTATCCTGTTCCTACGGGTGAAGTATTGAACAATTTACGAACTGCTTCACCGCCATTTGATGATCTTACTGCATTATTAATCACTCATAATCATCTTGATCACATTAACCCTGAATATACAATTGAACATTTACAAAATGATAGTAAAACTGCAATAATTTGTCCGACTCAAGTACACAACCTTTTGAAATCAAAGAACGGTTACTCAACGATATCAGAAAGAGTAATTGAAATACTTATTCATAATTCAATACCTGTAGATACATGTGTGCAGAATATACAATTAAAAGTTATCAGTCTACCGCATTCTGATGATTCTGCCGGGGATATCCAAAATCTTGGATATTTATTTACGCTTGACGGGCTCAAAATTTTTCATTGCGGTGATGCAAATTCAGATGATATCAGTGATTATCAGAATGCGAATTTATCGGAAGAAGATATCGACCTTGCATTCCTGCCCAAATGGTTTTTTGATTCGGGAAATAATGGGCGCGAAATTATTAACTATTTAAATCCCAAGAACATAATATTGATGCATGTTAATTCGGATAGGGTAAACTATTACCAAAATTTAATTAACAATCTGAATGGAATTCCTCCGGTGTATATCTTAAAAACTCCACTTGAAGTTATTAGTGTTTCGGATTCATCGGTTGTAACATCTGTGGAGTACGAAGAAAATAATAAGTTGGTACCCAATAATTTTATTCTATGGAATAACTATCCCAATCCCTTTAACCCGACAACCAATATAAAATATGCCATTACTCAGCCTGCACATGTGAAGTTAACCATTTACAATTTACTCGGTCAGGAAATTCGAACGCTTGTGAATTGTTTTCAAAACACCGGTGAATATTCTTTGGTCTGGGATTCAAAGAATGAATTGAATAATTACGTTCCCTCCGGTATTTATTTTTATTCACTCGTGGCAAATAATAATCAATTTCAAAAAAAGATGGTTCTCATTCGCTGATTCGTAATCTTATCAAAAACAAAAGGAGTCTAAATTGAAACGATTTATTACACCTATTACCTTTTACTCGATGTTGATGATCTTCATCATGATGACGAATTCAAAAATTTATTCTCAATCACCACAATTAATTTATTCAACTCTTATCGGTGGAAGCGGGTGGGATTATGGACACGCTATTACAGTAGATGAGGAAGGATACGCTTACATTTCGGGACAGGCGAACTCAACAAATTATCCAACAACCGCCGGAGCTTTAGATAGAACAGCAAACGGTGGTTCTGATATATTAATTACCAAATTGAATAAAGAAGGAAACGCGCTCGTTTACTCTTCATATATCGGCGGCAGCGGAAGAGATGATACGCGCAAAGTATTTGTTGAAAAATCCGGCTGTGTTTATTTAACAGGCGCAACGGCTTCTTCAAATTTTCCCACGACAACAAATGCACTTTCGGGTAATAGCGGAAACTATTTTCTTAAGCTTGATTCAACAGGCAGTTACCTTCAATACTCAAGCAGGTGGGGTGGTGGAGAAAAGCTTCTTCTTGATTCAGTTGGTAATTTAATAATATTGGGTTCTACAACTTCTCCTGACCTTCCAACAACTGAAAATGCGTTCTGCCGAACACATTCAGGAGATCAGGATATATATGTTGCAAAAGTTAATCTTGCAAATAATGCAATAATCTTTTCAACTTTTATTGGCGGCAGCGGTAAAGAATCATCACTAAGAATGACAATCGACAGTGAGGATAATATAATAATTACCGGGCAAACTGCATCTGAAAACTATCCTTTGAAAGGTAAATTATTTTCCGATTACAATGGAAGTAAACCAAATTTGTTTTTAACAAAATTGAAATCGGATGGCAGTGATATTTTATTTTCTACCATTATTGGCGGGGCGGAAAATGATTATCCAATGGATATAGCCGTTGACCGGAACAATAATATTTTTGTTATAGGAATGACAAAGTCAAACGATTTTCCCGTATCACCTTCAGCTTTCGATATTTCACATAACAATGGTGATGATGCATTTTTATTCAAGGTTTCATCTGATGGAGACAGCATTCTATACTCTACATATATCGGGGGTTCAGATAAAGATTGGGGTAGAGGAATTGTCATTGATAAAAGTGGAAGGGCATATATAACAGGCTGCACAAAATCAACTAACTTTCCCGTTTCAGAAAATGCGTATGATAAAACATTCAACGGTGCCGGTACTGAAAGCTGGGCGTGGGGCGATCCGTTTCTTCTGGTTATGAATGCTGAGGGAACACAAGTAGAATACTCAACATATTTCGGCGGAAGTGGTGATGAAGAAGCATACGGTATTGCTATGGATAACAAAGGTGATATTTATATATGCGGTATAACCTCTTCAAATAATTTTCCGACAACCGAAGGAGCTTATGATAGAACAAAGAACGGAAGTACGAATATTTATGCTGCCAAATTTTTATTCACACATGAAAAGACTGAAATTGATTATCTCGGACAAACACCGCCGGGTAATACACCGGTAGTTTTTGCGCCGGGAATTATTTCAGTGAATGGAATTGTAGAACACAGTGCACCAACATTTTCCCCGGACGGTAATGAAGTTTTCTGGCAGGCAAATAAACTTGATAGTCAGCAAAACTGGATAATTACATGTATGACGATGCGTCGTGTTGGAAACACATGGTCTGCGCCGGAAGCAACTTCATTTGGTTATGCACCGTTTTTTTCCCCAGATGGAAAACGCCTTTATTTCGAAAGTAATGGAGAAGGCACTGATCCTAAATATATTGAGAAGAATGGTGACAACTGGAGTGAACCGGTAACCGTTGATATTATCTCCCGCTTTCCTGAAATAAAGTTTGCGTATAATCTTTCTATTGCAAGTAATGGAACGCTATATTTTCTTGGTTATGCAGCAGGGCTTTGGAATAATTTGGGTTTGTATCATGCAGAATTAGTTAACGGAGAATATGCCAAACCGGAATTACTTCCTTCAGGTATTAACGCTCCGGGTAATACACGCAACTGGACTCCTTATATCGCGCCTGATGAAAGTTATCTTATTTTTTCATCGAGCCGGGGTACCTCCATTTATGATCAAGGCGATCTTTATGTATCTTTTCGTCAACCGGACGGAACATGGAAAAATCCTGTTAGTCTCGGTACAAAAATCAATTCGAATAAAAACGAACGATTTCCTGCAGTATCGCCTGACGGTAAATATTTATTCTTCACGCGTTCGGATGATGATTACGACGAAGGAATATTGTGGGTTAGCGCAGCAATTATCGATTCGCTTAAAGCTGTTGTAACAGATGTTAAAGAAGATGGGATCGGCATAAACAAAAGTTTTAAATTGAATCAGAATTATCCTAATCCTTTCAATCCCTCAACAACAATTGGTTATCAAATTTCAGAAAGCAGTAATGTGAAAATAAAAATTTACGATACACTTGGACAGGAAGTAAAAACACTCGTTGATTCTTTTCTTAGTGCGGGAAGACATTCGATCTCATGGAATGCAACAGACAACTCAAACAATCCTGTCAGCTCCGGAATTTACTTCTACAGAATTGAAACACAGAATTCAATCATGGGAAGAAAAATGGTTTTAGTTCAATAAATAAACAACGAAAGGAGAACAGTATTGAAAAATATTTTAATCAAAACTTACAGAATAATTTTTATGTCGCTTATTCTAATCGGCATTTTTAGTTATAAAGTTTATTCTCAGGATTCGGGAAGCAGTATCATTACAAATGAAAGATTTAATGACATTAGTAAGATGATCGAAGAAAGAATAGAAAGGAATGATATCCCATCGCTTTCAATTGCAGTTTCTGAAAATGGAAAAATTATTTGGATGGAATCCTTTGGATGGGCAGACAAAGAAAATAAAATCAAGGCATCGCCAAATACGCTCTATTCCATTGCTTCTCTTTCCAAACCAATAACTGCTACAGCGATAATGAAATTATATGAGCAGGACAAGATAAATTTAGATGAGAACATAGACACATATATAGCTCCGCTAAAATTCAAATATTATTGCGGAGATAGTATAAAAGTTACGTGCAGACACTTGCTTAGTCATACCGCCGGTCTTCCTATGTATTTCAACAATTATTACGACGATGATACTGCAGTGATTCCACCGGTTGAACAAGTGATTGATAAATATGGGATAATAATTAATAAGCCCTCGAACAGATATTCATATGCAAATTTAGGATATGGAATTTTAGGATATATTATTTCAAGGATTACCAAAACTGATTTTGAACAGTACATGATGAAAGAAATCTTTACACCGTTAAGAATGACACAAGCAACATTTGATACTGACTCCAGGACAAAAAGCAGATTGGCAAAGCGTTACGATTTTAACGGGAAACTTTTACCTTTTTCCTTTACTGATGCACCGGGAGCTGGAAATTGCAATTCTACAGCAAATGATTTAATTCACTTTGCAATGTCTCATATGAGCAATAGGCAGGATAACCGGCAGAAAATATTAAGTGACAGTATAATAACATTGATGCAAAGCAGTAAAGGTTCCGGTACTTTCTACCAAAGTGACGATTACGGATTAGGTTGGTTTATCAATGATAAAAACTACAAGTACAAGATAGTTCATCATTCCGGCGGCATGGATGGAGTTGATTGCACATTGAAAATGATTCCTGAAAAAGATGTTGCCGTAGTGGCGTTAATGAACCAATCTGCACATAATGTGGAAGTTGCCGGAAAGATAGCAGACAGCGTATTAACATTGTTACTGCCTGATATTAAAGAGAAAAAAAATACTAAGATGAACAATAAAGAAAAGGGAAGCTCTAACGTCAAGGAAATTAAACAAAGCGATTTGTCAGGATCATGGAAAGGATACATCATAACAACAGGTGAAAAGATTCCAATCCAATTGGTATTTCAGCAGGATGGTGATATCCACGTAAATACACAAGCCCAATTCAATACTGGTAAAATATCCAGGTACCCTAATCAAATAATTCAACATAAAATGCTTTTAAACCCATGGTTTTTCTCGAACGGACATTTTATGGGATGGTATTCAGAGAACGTGCCGGGTGAATATATATCAAGAAGTTCAGGTATAACTTTATTGGATTTGGAATTTGATTCAGGAAAACTTAGAGGCACCGCTGTTTCATTAGCAAGTTCACCCAGGATTTATTACGGCATTTCTCATTACCTGGAACTTGAAAGGGAAAAATAAATATTTAGGCTGGAATGATGAGTTTAACTGTCATGTTAATTAAGAACTTTTTTCTATTTGCTGGAAAAAAGGAAAGTAACATCAAAAAGAAATGATACTTGTTCAATAAAACTTTATAAGTGATTAACGTATTATGAAAAAGATAATGTTTATTCTTGTTACAATCGCCTTAGTCAGGATTATAAACGCTCAAACTATTGATTACCTTGGTCAGGTACCTCCAATCGATATACCGATAATTTTTGCGCCGGGAATTGTATCGGTTGAAAATAAAAATACACACGCGCTTATTGTTTCTCCGGACGGTAAAATGATAATATTTTCCCGGTATCCTGATCGAACTTCATATATTCTTTCCAAAGAAAATGATAAATGGACAGTCCCAGTTGAATCTTTTTTTTATGGTAAAGAAGTTTCTTTTTCACCGGATGGGAATAGAATTTACTATTACACCAACAGCGATATATACTTTGTAGAAAGAAATTCTTCAAGGTGGAATCAACCGGTAAAGTTGGGGTCAAATGTTAATACGAATAATCAAATCGAATATTATCCATGCATTGTAAAAAACGGCGACCTATATTTTTCGCGAGACGGGAATTGGGCAACCGGTAGATTGATGCATTCAAAATTTCAAAACGGTGAATTTCAAACGGCAGTCGATCTCGGTTTGCCAATAAATTCCGGCGGAGCTTTACATGCATTTGTTGCCCCGGACGAAAGTTATATTCTTTTTAACTCTCCCCGCACCGGCAGTTATACAAAAAATGACATTTGGATAAGTTTTAGAAATAAAGATGGTAGCTGGTCTGAACCAAAAAATCTTGGTAAAAAAATAAATTCCGGCGCCGATGCTATTTTATGCCCAACCGTAAGCCCTAATGGCAAGTTCATGTTTTTTACAAAACTGAATTTTAATCCTACTACAGGCTACATATATTGGGTGAGCACTTCTATTATCGATAGTTTAAGGAAAACCCACCAAACGAGAATTAATGATGACGAATCGATGTATTTTCCACCCAATTTCGAATTAAACCAAAATTATCCCAATCCTTTTAATCCATCAACTGTAATTGGTTACCAGCTAAATTCCGGTAGTAATTTAAAGTTAACAATATATAATCTACTCGGTCGAAATGTAAAAACGCTAATCGACTCATTTCAAAATGGAGGTGAGCATTCAATAGTTTGGGATGGAACAGATGATTTCAATAATCAAGTAAGCTCAGGAGTATATTTAATTTCTCTTGAAACAAATCGAAATATATTAACAAAGAAAATGATCCTTTTACGGTGATGCTGTGACATGTTTTTACATTTGTTTTTAGTAAAAATATTATTTTGTGTATGTAAAGAACACCAAATAATATTTACCGGAGAGGGCAATGAAGTATACAATACGACAGTTCAAACTTTATGTTCTGACTATTCTTTTTTTTGTAGTCGGAACCCAACTAAATACAGCGCAGTCGAATTTAAAAGATGTTTTTAAGGATCATTATTATATTGGCGTTGCGTTGAATAACAATCATGTTTTTGGTAGAGACCCAGAATCGGTTGAACTTGTTAAAAAACATTTTAATAGTATCACTGCTGAAAATTCAATGAAGTGGGAAAGAATTCATCCTAAACCGGACGAATATAATTTTGAACCGGCTGATAGTTTTGTTTCCTTCGGTGAAAAAAATAATATGTTTATTATCGGTCATTGCCTCGTTTGGCACAGTCAAACTCCGGGCTGGGTTTTCGAAGATGAAAATGGAAATCCGGCTACCCGCGAATTACTTCTTCAAAGATTGAAAGATCACATTTATACCGTTGTTGGAAGATATAAAGGGCGCGTACACGGTTGGGATGTTGTAAATGAGGCAGTAAACGAAGACGGTACTTTACGCCAAAGCAAATGGCTTGAAATTATCGGTGAAGATTATATTGAAAAAGCTTTTCAATTTGCATATGAAGCCGATCCAAATACGGAATTATATTACAACGATTATAACGAATGGTTTAAAGGTAAAAGAGAAACCATAGTTAACATTGTAAATACTTTAAAAGAAAAAGGAATAAAAATTGACGGAATTGGACTGCAAGGACATTGGGGACTTGATTTTCCGCCGGTGGATGAAATTGATGGAATGATGAAAGATTATGCCGGAACAGGAGCAAAATTAATGATTACCGAATTTGACATGGATATTCTACCAAATCCTTTTAATTATACCGGTGCCGATGTAAGTAAGCAATTTAAACTTACGCCGGAATCAAATCCATATCCTAACGGATTAACAGACTCTATGGTAGTTGTGCAAACAAACAAGTATGTCGAATATTTTAATCTCTTTAATAAGTATAAAGATTCTATTTCGCGCATAACGTTTTGGGGTGTTCACGACGGTGCATCTTGGAAAAATGATTTCCCGATTAGAGGAAGAACCAATTACCCACTGTTGTTCGATAGAAATTTAAAGCCCAAACCGGCTTTAGATGCGGTTATAAAAACAGTAATTAGTAAATAATTTTGTAATGCACTTCAACGTTTTAATTGGCATTATTTTTTATTTAACATTCTCAAATATATTTACACAAACATGTAAAATTTGGGAGACCGGTGAAATCTACAAAGCACCTGAATCAGTAGCTTATGATTCCGAACGGGAATTTTTATACATATCAAATTATACTTCACCTTTAAGGAATGGAAAAAAGTATAGTGCAAGTTTTGTCTCCAAAGCAAATCTTAATGGCGAAATTATTAAACTCGATTGGATAAAAAATTTATCAACACCTACCGGTATATGCATTTTTAACGACAAACTTTTTATTGTTGAAAGATTCGGTGTTGTTGAGTATGATTTAAAAGGGGATTCGGTTTCAAACAAATATTATATAAAAACTCCCAATTTTATTAACGATATAACCATCGGTAAAGACGGAAGCATTTACGTATCCGAAAGCGATACAGATATTATTTATAGAATTAAAAACAGCAGTGTTGAAAAATGGTTGAGTGATAAAAGAATTTTAGAAACAAATGGAATTTTATTTGATGAAGACAAATTAATAGTTGGCGTTAACAGCGACAGTACAATCAAAACTGTGAATATTAATACAAAAGAAATTTCAAAAATAGCTCAACTTAAAAAGGGAATTATTGACGGTATAAAAAAATGTGCCGATGGTTATCTTGTCTCTCACTTCGAAGGAAATTTGTACTTAATCAAAAAAGACGGTTCTATTAAAGAATTGATCAATACAAGAAATGAAAAAATGCATATAGCTGATTTTGAATACATCGAAGAAAAAGAATTAATTATTATCCCGGCTTTGTGGAATAATAAACTGATTTCATATAGTTATAAACCTTAAATAGGAATATATAAAGTTCATTCCGACGAAATTTATTTCTATTTTTTTTCCTGTTATCTACTATTTAGTGATATAAAACAAGATGTAAAATTGTAAGCTATCTAAAACTTACCTGTAAAAAATTCTTTTTAAAAAACACTTAATAAAGAATTCAAATCCGTTTATCTAAGACTATGCTTTCATTAATTGTATAAATGATGCGTAGATATCAAAAAAATATTCGTGAAGTTTTTCGTCAGTCTGGCTTAATACTTGAAATAAAAATCCCGTTCCGAAATAATCGGAATCCGGGGCATTAAAAGTGTAAATACTATTTTCAACTTTCCTAAAACATTTTTCATCCGGCAAACAATACTAATAACAATTCTATTTGGGGTGGTTTATGAAAAAACATGTATTTGTTCTGCTAACTTTTTTATTGTTCTATTTCGCCAACTTTAAAATAGTTTACGCGCAAAATAATTTCGACTGGTTTACACCCGGTAGCGTTCACAGCTCGAATGATATTCGTCGTACGGGCAATTTAATTGATTCAAATTTGGGAAATGCATGGACGCCTAATGTATGGATTCAACAATCGTACTGGGTAGTTTTTGATTTGGGCAAAGAATATGAAATAGAAAAAATAAGGAGCTGGCACAACAAACAATGGGATAGGGAAACGGCTATTATGGAAATTTATGTTTCCAACGATATCAATAATTGGGGGGAATCGGTTGGGAATATTTTGGAAATTTATAACAAACCTCAGGGGTGGTACGAGTCAAGTTTTTCAAAAACAAATGGACGCTATGTTAAAATGGTTTCCGGAATTACAAAATGTCCTTACTGGCGGGAGATTCAAGTTTACGGCGGTTCAACCGGACAAATTCAAATGTTTTCCCTAAATATTAATTCCGAAAACGGCACTGTTTTAAAATCTTCAAATCTGAGCGAGTTTGAAAGTGGAACAGTTGTAAGATTAACTTCAATACCAAACGATGGTTTTGTTTTTAGCAACTGGAGCGGAGATGTTTCCGGCACAGCAAATCCAATCGATATTGTAATGGACGGAAACAAAAATGTAACGGCAAATTATTCTATGATTATAACCGATTCAACGCCACCAATCGGAATTGTGAATGTAAGAGATGGTTCTGGCGCTGATTTAACTGAAACAAACATTGCAGATCAACTAACTGCAAATTGGGATTTGGCAAGCGATAGCGAATCCGGCATAACGCGTTACTGGTATGCAATTGGAACAAGTGCCGGTAATACGAACATTGTTGATTGGACTTCTGCCGGCAACAATACTCAAGTAACAAGAACTGGATTATCATTAATATCGGGAACAACATATTATTTTAGCATTCGAGCAGAAAACGGTGCAGGACTTTTAAGTGTTCCAACAAATTCCAATGGAGTACTTTTTACTGACAGTTCAATTCCAGTAAGCCATGAAATTAGTATTACATGTGAACCCGGTACTGACATATCCGGTTATATTCAATCAGCTGCGAATTATCTTGAAAGAATTGGCGGAGGCACAATTTATCTTCCCACGGGCGAGTTCTTGTTTAATAAAACTGTTGCAATGGCGGGCGGTATTAATCTTATTGGACAAGGACTTGAAAACACAATTCTAAATTCAAAGACTACTTCTTTTATAGATATAAATCATAACGGAAATAAAGGCGGAGCCATGAGAATTTCCGGTATTTCTTTTATGGGATGGACTTCCGATGCCGGTTATACCCATAGAGGAATTTCATTATCCAACATTGTGGATTTTAGAATTGATCACATATACATCGAAGGATGCGGATATACAATCAATATTAGCGGAAGACCAAATTATCCAAAACCTCGCGGGGTTATTGATCATTGTACAATTATTAAAGGACGCGGTGTTTATAATTCTGTTTATGGTGTTACTTCCGGTGCCTATTTGTGGGAAAATGAAAATCGAATTGAAAATATCGGAACTCGTGAAGCAGTATTTATAGAGGATTGTTATTTTGAAGGTTGCAGCCACGCAACAGATGCTTTTGGCGGCGGGCATTATGTTCTTCGCAATTCTACAGTTTATAATTGCGGTTCGGTCGGCGGGCACGGTGTTGGTTTTGATGATTCAGGAAGAGGAATAAGATGCGCCGAAGTTTATAATAATATAATTAGAAAAAGTTTGGATGGCGAAGACCGGTTGAGATGGATTATGATAGGAATACGCGGCGGCGGCGGAGTAATTTTTAATAATATTATTGAAAACGCTCAGTATGCAATTCAATTTACTATTGATACACGGGCGCTGGTTGATGCAAACGGTGACGGCATTTATGAATACCCTGCTAAAGATCAAACGCACGATAGATGGATTTGGAATAACACACTTATTAACGTCCCGGTTTTAATTATGCACTACGGAATTCCGGCTCAACAATTAATTCTTGAAAACCGCGATTATTTTTTACGTGCACCTTCAATGGAACTCGATGGATTTGAATATACTCCATACCCGTATCCGCATCCGTTAACTCAGGATGTTTCTGCCTCAATAATTTCCAAAAATAATTTAACTGTTGAGAATACGTCTGTAGAAATTCCAAAAGATTTTTATTTGGAAAATGCTTATCCCAATCCATTCAATCCCAAAACAATCATTAGATACCAAATACCCGAAGATGATTTTGTTACACTGAAAATTTATGATATTCTTGGAAAGGAAGTCTGTTCACTTGTTAACGAACAAAAAGTGGCTGGATTTTATAAGGTTGAGTTTAATGCTTCGAATTTGCCGAGTGGTATTTATATATATTCATTACAGACATCTAAGAATTATCAAGCTAAAAAAATGATGTTGCTAAAATGATGACTTAGTTTTAAGCAATTTCTTTGTTTGCAAAAGGGCAATAATATTATTGCCCTTTTATTTTCTAGTTATTGTTCCAATAAACTTTCCGGTACTCTGTCTGAAGTTAATTGATTACCGATATCAAATCTTGTAATTATTTCTTCCAGCCCAATTGTAAGTTTACGAAGTTCATCAATTGCAGAAGTTACATGTTCAATACGAGCAGCATTTTCTTTTGAAACATTATTAATTGATGAAATGCTTTCATTAATTTGTACCGCTTTAGAGGATTGTTCCTCGTTAGCAGCTGCAACTTGTTCAATAACCTCTGAAACTTTGGATACAGCGAGAATAATTTTATCAAGAGATACTCCTGCTTTTTCAGCATATTCTCTGCCTAAATTCACTTTTCCTAAACCGGATGTAATAGATTGAATGGCTCCGCTTGAATCTATTTGAATTTGTTTGATCATATCTGCGATATTTTTTGTAGCCGAAGAAGTTCTTTCGGAAAGTTTTTGTACTTCATCGGCAACAACTGCAAAACCACGTCCGTGTTCACCTGCACGAGCCGCTTCTATTGCGGCATTCAAGGCAAGTAAATTTGTTTGATCAGCAATTTCATCAATAAGTTCAACTATCTCACCAATCTTATTGCTGCTTTCACCAAGCTTTTGAATTGTTCCGGCGGCGTTATTTACAACATCGCTTATTTCCCTTATTCCGTCAATTGTCTGGCGGACAATATTTCCACCGTCTTGAGCAATTTGTTTCGCTTCTACAGATGCGATTGCCGCCATCTCGGAATTTTTACTGCTGTGATTTATTGCGTGAGTCATCTGTTCAACTGAAACAGCTACTTCTTGCGATCTTGATGTTTGCTCTGAAGTACCTTCATAAATTTTTTCAGCTGTTAGATTTATTTGATCTGTTGCCGTAGCTGTTGATTTTATTGCGTCGGAAAGATTCAACATTATTTTCTTAAAATTTTCTACTGCTTTGTTAAAACCGGAAAATAATCTCGCGAAGGAATCATCTGAATTAACATCAATCGAAACATTTAAATCTCCTTCCGAAAATTTTTCCATTTTCGACAGCAGTACATCGAAACCCTTTTGAAGATACATTTGCTGCTCTTGAAGTGTTTTACGAATTTCTTCGTCTTTCTTTCTCGAATCTTCAGCCAACCTATGCTTTTCTTCCTCCGCTTCTTTTGTATGTTTTATTTCATTTTCCAATTTTTGATTGATTTCTTCAAGGGATTTTCGTTTTTCAATCGATCGGCGGATGAAAAAATAAATTCCTCCCGCGGCTAATAAAAGCATAATTAATCTGAACCACCATGTTGCCCAGAATGGCGGTGTTATTATAATTTTTACAGAAGTTCCTTCTTCATTCCATACGCCGTCGTTATTTGAACCCTTCACTTTAAATAAATATTCTCCGGGATCAAGATTAGTATAAGAAGCTGTTCTGTTCGTACCAACAAAATTCCAATCCTCGTCAAATCCTTCGAGCATATAAGCATATTGATTTTTCTCCGATCCGCGGTAGTTTAAACCGGTAAAATAAAATGAGAAAACTGATTTCTTGTAAGAAAGAACAATCTCTTTTGTTTCGGAAATATTTGTTGTTAAAGGAGAATCTTCCGTGCCGGGTTTAACAGATTTATTGAAAATCTGAAAATCTATTAATACAATAGGCGGTATAAAAATATTGTTTACAACTTTATTCGGGTCAAAAAAATCAAAACCGTTTACGCCGCCAAACAGCAATTTACCGTCACTTGTTTTATAGAAACTGTTTATTGTGTATTCATTTCCTTGAATTCCGTCAAGAGTAGAATAGTTTTTAAATGAATTGTTCTTTGTATCAAATTTCGAAATTCCTTTATTTGTACTAATCCATAAATTACCGTTCCTATCTTTTTCTATTCCTCTAATTGAATTGTTTGGCAGTCCGTCAAAATCATAATATTTTTGAATTGTGTTTGTTGTTCTGTCGATTCTATTTAATCCGTTAATTGTACCAACCCATAAAACATTTTGAGATTCTTCAAATATTGCCGTTACAAATCCAGTTGATAAACCTTTGGGATTTTGGGCATCGGATAGGTAGCTAACAATTTTTTTTGTTACAGGATTATAAACTCCCAAACCTTGAGTTGTACCGATCAGAATATTTCCTCTGCTATCGACTAATACAACTTCAGAATGATTTATTGGTAGTGAAGCGTTATCTTCATTAAATAAAGTGAAAGATTGGGTTTGGGTTTCAAACTTAATTAATCCATCTGTTGTAGCAAGCCAAAGATTACCCTCGTTATCTTCATCAATATCAAAAACATTATTGCTCTGAATTGATGAATTGCTTTTTGTGTATGATTTAAAACTCCGGTTTGTTTTGTTGAAATTACTTAATCCGCCATCCCAGGTGCCTATCCAAATATTCTCTTTTTTATCAATATACACAGTAAGAATTGCATCGCGGTTTAAATTTGTGTTTGACGTATTGTGATGAATAAATGTATTTGTTTTCAAATCGAATAAATCAAGTCCGCCGCCATCTGTTGCAATCCAAATGTTGCCGTTTTCGTCTTCTGCAAAATCCCGTACGGTATTTGAAGCAAGACTTTTATTATTACCGGGAATTTTTCTAAAACAATTTAAAACCTGGCTTGTTTTATTAACATAGTTTATTCCGCCTGAAAAGGTACCGAACCAAAGATCGCCTGCTTTGTCCTTGAATACCGAATAGATTGAGTTATTGTTAATACTTGATGAAACATCCGGATCGTTTTGGTATTTTATAAAATTATTTTGACCTGCAGGAAGAAAATTTATTCCGCCATTATCGGTACCTATCCATAAACCATCATTATCAGGAAAAAGAGATAGTATTAAATTATTGCTCAAACTATTTTCATTATTAGGATCGTTAGAATAAACAGATAAAGTTCCACCGGAAAGATCATTCAAGTTAATATGTGCCAAACCGTTTCCGTAAGTTCCCACCCACAGATTTCCGTTTCTATCTTCGGCAATTGTTCTTACTTCATATTTTTCAATAACTGCATTGTCGGAAGTTTTTAAAACAAATTTTCTAAAAGTTTTTTGATCTGAATTAAGAAGGTTTAAACCTCCGTTTAAAGTGCCTGCCCAAATATTTTCACGCGAATCTTTAAAAACATAGCGTACATAATTATCGCTGATGCCGGATGGATTGTTTGATTTATTAACTAATTCCGAAAATGTTTTTTCATTTCGATTATAAAAAACCAATCCCTTATTTGTAGCAATCCACAGATTGTTATGCATGTCTGCCGTAATAGCTGCAACTTCACCGTTTATTATACCCTCCGGAACTCCGGTTGCAAAAGATCTGAAATTGTTGCTCTTGCGACTGTAAATAGTTAATCCTTGGTCAGTTCCAATCCAAATTTCGCCTTCGCTATCTTCATAAAGATGTAATATAGAATTGCTTTTTATAGATGTGGGATCATTTTGTTCCGATTTGTAAACTGTAAACTGATATCCATCATATCTGTTAAGTCCATCGAAAGTACCGAACCATAAAAAACCCAATTTGTCTTGAAGTATTGCTCTTACATTTGATTGTGATAATCCGTTATCTGTTGTGATATGAGTGAATCTTAATTTACTGTTTTGTGAAAAGATAGTTGATAAACTTAATATTGTAAATAACAATAACTTTTTCATAAAAATCTCCAAAAGTGCAAGGACAACCTTATCTATTATCGAAACTTTTGGAACAAATTTTATATGAAAAATGAATTTTATTTAAATAACTAATTTTTTTAATGAAGATTCTTAATTCAGTTAACTTTCTAATGCAGAGAACATCACTTATCTTTACAAAAATAAAAATCTTTGTGTTTGCCCAATTGGTTTGAAAATGAGTAATAAATATTTCGCAATTAATAAACCTTACGGAATTCTATCGCAATTCACAGATAATGAAGGACGGAGAACATTAAAAGATTTTGGTCCATTCCCAAAATCAGTTTACCCTGTAGGAAGACTTGATAAAGACAGTGAAGGATTATTACTGATTACTGATGATAAATCACTTACGGATTTTTTGCTCAATCCAAAATACAAACACGAGAAAGAATACTTTGCACAAGTTGAGGGAATACCAACCGACGAAGCAATGTCTAAGTTACAAGAAGGCGTAATTATCGAGGGTAAAAAGACTTTGCCCGCAAAAGTGAAAATTATTGATGACCCAAATTTTCCCGAACGAATTCCACCAATAAGAGAAAGAAAAACTATTCCTACAACATGGATAAGTTTAATAATTACCGAAGGGAGAAATAGGCAAGTTAGAAAAATGACGGCTGCTGTTGGATTTCCAACATTGCGCTTGGTTCGCATTAGAATTAAAAACATTCTGTTGAATAAATTAAAAGAGGGCGAAGTAAGAACTTTAACTGTTGAAGAAATAAATGGATTGAGAAAAAAATAAAACCGATATTGAACTCAAAACTTTTTTGTTTTTTACGATAATAATTTAGGATATCCTTTAAACAAATTTCCCAGGGCAAATGACGAATATTTCCAGCTTACGCGATTCCGCCGATATGCTACTTGAACAAGGCAAGTATGAAGCCGCTTTCGATATTTATGATGTTGTTCATTCTCAAATTTGGCATGCAATAGGAAATATTCAACAAGGACTAAACCAATTCTCAAGCGGTTATCTTTCAAATTTCAGCGCATCAATGGAGTTTAAGAAAAGCTATTCGCTTCAAGCAGCAAACTCCGTGTTTATTAAAACTTTCGAACTTGATTCCGATGAAACACTAAATGAGTTTATCTTCTCAACTTATGGTAGAATTCAAGCAATTTGTTTTTCCCGCTCTCTCTCAAATAAAATTATATATCAAAATGTAATTGCGGAGTTTTTAGTTTTATACAATCTTATTCTTTACGGTGTATCTTCGGAATGGATCACAAATATTCTCAGGATTTGCACGCCTTATATTGAAGAAAACAGGCTGAAGAAAGTCCGCCCGAATTTAAACGAATCAGCTTTGCAGGAACTTCTTTTAAAAGAAGCTGAAAAATTAAAACACACGGATTGGTTTTCGCTTAATATTAATCTTGTTGAATACCTTAAAATAGTTGAAGATAAAGAAAGTGATTTTTGTAAGGAGATTGGTAAAATCATCGGTCCGTATTCTTCAAAATCTAAGGACAAACAAAGAAAAAGTAAGAAACAAGATCATCATAGACATAATGAAAATTATCAACGCTACGAGAAGTACGAGCGTTATGAAAAGTATGAGAAGTATGAAAAGTATGAAAGGCAGTTCAATAATCAAGGCGAGGGGTTTGATTATAATAGGGCTACTGAATTTGAAAAGGCGAAATTTTTCGGCGAGTTATTCGGATTAAAAGGGCAGATAACAAAATCACAACTAAGAAAAAAATATCTTGAACAAATTTCAAAATATCATCCGGATAAAGTTGCCGATTTAGGTCAAGAGTTAATTGACATTGCAGAGAAAAAAACAAAAGAAATAAACGCCGCTTTCGAATGGTTTAAGAAAAAGTATTTATTATAAAACTCCAATTTATAGCAACAAATATTAACCACGGATGATGTTTTTCACCCGTGGTTTTTTGTTTTTACAAATTTATATTTATGCCAGCGTAAAAACTTCTGCCGAGGGTTCCGTAGTAAAGTACTTCTTCATATTCTTTGTTGAACAAATTTTCAATTCGCGCCGTTAATTGTAAATACTCAAACAGTTTGTACGAAGCATTGAGATTGACCAATGTATATGAGGGTAAAGTGACTCTTGTAGTTGTATAATTCGAAAAATCTTTATCATCTCTTTCGCCTGAATATTTTATTTGTATTCCTAAAATTAGGTCGGAAAATTTCTCGTAATTCAATCCGATAAAAAATTTGTTTGAAGGGCGGCGGAGTAATGGTTTATCAAAATCGGCTGTGCCTTCAAAATCATCTTTCGTTTTAGTATAAGTATAATTTGCTGTTAACGAAAAACCATAGATATTATTTAGGTCGGCAGAAATTTCAAGTCCGCTTGTGGAAGCTTTGGCAATATTTATTGTGCGGTAATTTGCATCGTAGCCGAACATGTTTTCGAGTTTCATGTTAAAATAAATCACGTCCAGATGATAATTACCGTTATCAAAAAACTGTTCTAATCCCAAATCAAAACCTTTGCTTTCTTCGGGTTTTAAATCCGG
>CAZRMG010000005.1:0-7881 GCA_964601095.1 uncultured Melioribacteraceae bacterium
GTGTTTACGTTTGCGATATTGTTGCCGATTACGTCCATCATTGATTGATGATTGCGTAAACCTGATACACCTGCGAATAGTGAATTTAGAAGTGCCATTTTAACCTCCTGGGTTCTTTTGTGATTCAGCGTCAGTCAGTCGGCTGAACCAGCCTGCCGGCAGGCAGGCCTGAGCGTCCTTTGAAGGTCCCGCTCTATTTTGTTATTAGTTAATTAATTTTTATGCGAACACTACACTATCTATGTTCGTGAACACATTTTCATTTTCTTTGTTTACCTGCATTGCAGTAACTACTGTTTTGTTGGGTATGTTGACAATCAATGCAGTATCGTCAACCATTACAAGAGAATCTTTTGAACCTTTCATTTCCGCACGCTCAACTGCGGCTTGAATTTTCGACATCTCATTTTCCGAAAACTGAATGTTGCGAGATTCAAGACGTTTGAGAGCATGACTCGAGAATTTTATTTTCTCAAGTTCTTGCGTGAATATATCTCCAAACGACCCTGCGGTTTTGGCAACCCGGTTCGTTTGAAAATTATCACGTTCGATAATCGGAACGAAAGGAACTCTAATTCCGTTTATCTCTGCCATTGTTGCTCCTTTATTTTAATTTCCTTTAACAATTTCTACTATATCCGCTAAACTGTATTCTCCACCGTCAACCACAAGCACTGTACCGCCTTCACCAAATCTTACACCTTCTATTGTTCCGTATTTAAATAATGAAACACTCATTTCTTCATTTGTTGAAGCACTATGCGCTTCAACAATAGCCGTATATGTACCGGCGGGTACTTTTGCACCATTATTATCGGTAAAATCCCAGGAAAGTTTATTCTCGCCTTTCGCTAATTCTACATTATCAATTGTTCTTATCAAATTACCGTCTGAATCGTAAATATTTATTTTACAATCGCTGGCATAAGAAGGTAAATTGTAGCTTAAATCGATTTGTTCCTGCCCAGAGTACGTAATTGAGCTTGCAGATACTTTTACATCATTTCCAACAAGCGTTGCTATAAGTGTATTGTTTATGGATTGAGTAAGATAGTAATTGGAATCGAGACTTTGTGTAAACGAGTCGTTCAAATTTGTAAGTTGTTCTAAAGAACTGAATTGCGCCAACTGGGCAGCGTATTCAGTTCCGTCCATTGGGTTTAAAGGATCTTGATTTTTTAATTGCGCAATCATCAATTTTAAAAACGCATCTTTATCCATTGCAGAATTTCCGCTGACAGCTGAACCCTGCGTATTATAAGTTGAATTGCTGAATATGTTGTCAATACTATTTGTCATTTCATCTCCTTAAGCAATATAGTCGTAAGTGTTATAGCCAAGATTTTTTACTTTAACCGGATTTGGCAAATCGCTGATTACAAGTTTTTTGTCTGTTCCGCCGTCTTTACGTTTCATTTTTCCTTGCGGAGTTGATTTGTCTTCCGAATTATTTACCGAAACATTCAATGATGCGAGTTGAATGCCACTCTGACTTAATGATGTTTTTAAACTGTCTGCTTGTGTTAAAATCATTTGACGAATCGAATCGCTTGCAACATTAATTTTTGCCGCAACTGATTTGTCCGTAATATCAAGACTAACTTTTACCGAGCCCAATTCTTCAGGATAAAGATTTATTGTTACGGCTTTTCTTTCGCCGCTTTTAATGATATTCTCTATTTCATTCATCAATCTGGATTGTTCAACAAGTTTTACCGACTCCTTTATTTCCTTCCCGATATGCTCGGTTTTATTGATGTTTGAAAATATTTTTTCAAAATTATTCTGTTGCTGACTATCCGGTTTTTGTTTATCCGCTTCATTATTTGGGGCAACCGATTTAGCTGTTTTTTCTTTAGCAGAAAGAACTCCACTTAATTCCGATTTGCTGCTATTATCTTTTTCGGTTTGATTTTTTTTATCAATAACCGAAGCATTGATAGCTTGATCCTGTCTTTCGGTTATAATATCTGAAGATGCCGCTGTTATTTTTTGAGAACTATTTTGAAGTTCGGATGTCTGTTTTTGTATTTCTAATTTTTCATGTTTGCCGCCTGCTTGTTTTGCCGGTTTAAATTCATCTTCCTTATCAATGCGTAATTCATTTGCATTGGGAGTCTGAGTAGTTTTTTCAGAAACTACTTCTTTAACCGATGAAGAAGTGGAATTCAAACTGATTTTTGATTTTTCGACATCAGCATTTTCTGCAAAAATTTTGTCTGTAACATTATGTACTTTATTTTTATCCGAATTTTTAATCTTATTGTTCTCCGGCAATATCTCTGCAACTTTTACATTTTTAATCGAATTGTTATTCTCAGTTGGATTAACTTTTGCCGAATTGTTTTCAACAGGTAATTTTACTTCTTTAACTGCATCGGTAGCATCGTGTCCTTTACTTGTCTTAGCCGAATCATTCTTAACGGTAACAACTTCAACCTTGATTTTACCGTCAAAATATTCTTTCGACTCAGGATTCTTTTCAGCTTTATCAGCTGCCAAGGTAAATTTTTCAACCACCGGTGCATTATCAGCACCTTTATTCTGAAATACAATTTTCTTCTCTGTGTTATCATTTACCGAGCTTGAGCCGTTTTTAATTTTTTTTGAATTGCCCGATGAAGAATCCACAGTTTCGGATTTTGTTGCGTTATTTTTTAATGCTTCGGATATTGCCGCAGTTTGTTTAACGATTTTTTCTTCTGCAGGTTTTTTTTCAATCTTGCCTGTTTCAACACTTTTTTGTTTTTCTTCAACCTTAAATTCAGGCACCGCAATAACCGTACTTTCAGTTTTTACCGGGTTAGTTTGAGCTTTTTGAATATCACCCGGAATGGTAATTTGTTTTTCACTAACAGGTGTGTCTATTTTTTCAAAAGCAACTTTAGTGTTTTCACCGATTGGCGCATTTGTTGTTTCAAGCATCAAATCCGGATTAGAGTTTTTTACAATTGGCTCTGGCTTTAATTCTTCGCTAACTTTTACAAGTATTTTCCCGTTTTGCAAAGGATGCAATTCAATAGAAATATCATCCTGCTGAATTAACAAACATTGCTCCTCCTTCTTCTCAAGCGAGTTTAGAATTCCGTTGATTTCGGCTACAAATTCGCTCAATTCTTTCGATATCCCGGTATTCGATTCAATATCAATATTGTCCTTAACTGCATTTCCGGCAAGTATGTTAAGTACAACAACAAGATCATTATCATCTATTTCGAAACCTTTATCAATTATCGGGGTAGCTTCGTTCTGATTTGTTAAACCTGTTAAATACATTTGCAAACTTTCAAGCAGCACAGAAGGGTCTTCTGAAACTAATTTTTGCATTTCGTTTGTATCCATGCTTGTTAAATTGATCTTCATAAGTTTTTCGTACAATTCAACTTCTGCGTCCGAAATAATTAACGAATCCAAATTTCCGGCGTTTGAGGCAACAAGTTCATTCTTTTCTGTTTGAACATTAATGCCGCTTGGTTCGGATTTCGATAAAATTACTTTTATTATATCCGAGAACAAATATGTTGTTTTTTGATTAGCGATTCCGCTTCCAAATAATTGGGATTCGCCTTCACTTGGTTTTTGGATGTAAACTGGGTTAAATACCATTATAGTGCCTTTGTTATTCTTAATGCAATTTCAGGATCAAGTTCGGCTAGAATTTTTGCTGCTTTTTTCTTATTCATTTTAAATATCACTTCTCTCGATTCATTATCGGAGTAACTTTGAATTATTTTAGCCGCTTTTTTGGGATCCATTGATTCATATAACTTTGCGGTTTCTTTTGCCCATAATTCAAATTTCTTTTCGTCCATTTTTTTTGATTCGCTTGCCGCTACTGCTTTCAATGAATCTTCCCGTTGGGAAAGAGCTTTTGCTTCATCAGCCATGTCCTGATTATTTTTTTTGCTTTGTTGTTTTTCGAGCAATGCAATTTTATTTCTTAAAATATTGAGTGAATCAAGGAGCGATTTATCCACTTCATACTTGACTACTGCCGTATCATTATTTGTCTCTTCACTTTCCGAGTAAACAGGTTCCTGTAGATCATCCGTAATTTCTTCTTCGGGTTCTTGTTCAATCTGTTCAGTATTTTCTTGATCAACAACAGCCGCAACTGCATTTGATGCCTGCGGAGGTGTGAAATCAAATTTAAAGATGTTGTTAAACATAGAATTCATGTATATTATTGCAACGGTTACAATCACGAATGCGCCGCCGAATACTATGCCGTAAACAAGCTTCTCCTTCATGATTTGTTCCTCGCAAATTTTTGAATCGCTACTTCATCAATTTTTCCGTTATCCAATCTGTTTTGTTCGATGTTAAATTTTTCACGCATGTTATCTTCTAGTTTATCGAATATTTTATGCTCTTTACTCTTTTTTTCAAGTTCTGTCATTACAAGTTGTTTCTTATTTAACAATTCCTGCATTTCTTTTTTTGCCGCTTCAATTTTGTTTTCAACAATATGTTCGCTTGATTTCTTGAATTGTATCAATGAAATCTTCATGCTTTTTTCGGCAAAACTTTTTTTTAATTCTTCCAATTCACTAAACAGGTTATCTGTTTTTTCCTGGAGTTGCTTAATCTCCATTTCAACATCAGCCAATTCTTTTTCGGTTTTTTTCTTCAGTTGTTCTTTAACTTTCTTAACCGCATTAAATTTATATACAAAAGCTGCCATGTTTTTATCCTAATGATACTTCTATTATATCGTGTAATTTTTTAACCGTATCGGCATATAAAGATTTTTCTTTCATATCCTGTTTTATAAACGAGCGCAGTGAGCCAATCTTTGAAAGCGCATGATCTATTTGTGGATTACTTCCTTTTACATATGCGCCAATATTGATTAAATCCTCCGCTTCGTTATATGTTGAAAGTACTTCACTGAAAGTCATTGCACGGTTACGGTGATCTTGCGTAACAACATCGGGCATAACGCGGCTTACGCTTTGCAAAATATCTATTGCCGGGTATTGTCCTCGGTTCGCAAGTTTACGAGACAACACAATATGGCCGTCGAGTATTGAACGCACTGCATCAGCTATCGGTTCGGTCATATCATCGCCATCGACAAGTACTGTATAAAATCCAGTGATTGAACCTTTATCAGTGGTTCCCGCTCTTTCCAAAAGTTTTGGCAACATTGCAAATACCGATGGTGTATATCCTTTTGTAGTAGGCGGCTCACCGACAGTTAAACCTATTTCACGTTGAGCCATCGCGAAACGTGTTACGGAATCCATCATAAGTACTACGTTCATTCCGAGATCACGGAAGTATTCCGCTATTGTCGTTCCAATGTACGCGCCTTTCATTCTTATCAAAGCCGATTTATCGCTTGTTGCAACTACAACAACAGATTTTTTTAAACCTTCTTCGCCTAAATCTTTTTCAATAAATTCTCTTACTTCTCTGCCGCGCTCACCTATCAAAGTAATAACATTAACATCTGCATTTGTATTTCTTGCAATCATACCAAGCGTAACACTTTTACCAACGCCGCTGCCTGCAAATATTCCAACTCTTTGACCTTTGCCGACAGTCAACAACCCATCGATTGCGCGAACGCCGGTTTGAAGCGGCGATTGAATTCTTTTTCTCGTCAATGGATTCGGCGGTTCTCTGTAAATATTACGAATGGACGAATATTTAATTTCGCCTTTTCCATCTATAGGATTTCCCAATCCGTCAATTACCCGACCGAGTAATCCGTTGCCAACAGGAATAGCAAAACTTTCACCCGAAGCAATAATTTCACATGCGGGAGAAATCTTGTGAACTTCTCCCAATGCGATTGATAGGACTTTACCGTTCTTAAATCCTACCACTTCGGATTTACAAACTTCGTTGCCTTTATTATCTACAACTCTGCATACTTCATCCAATGCCACATTTGGTCCGGTTGATACAATCACCAACCCGGTAACATCCGTAACCTTGCCGTTTACTTTAATAATATCGGCATTATCGATAACCGGTTTACATCTTTCCAAAATATTAGTTGGCATTTTCCGAACCGTTAATTAAAACTTTTTGATCTAAAATTTTTTTCAATTCTTTTAATTGTGTACTTATTCTCGCGTCAACATTGCCAATATCGGTTTCTATCAAACATCCGCCTGCATCAATTGTATCATCGGCTTCAAATTTTATTTTTGAATAAGATGCATCGTTTAACAAACTTTTACTTTCATTATTAAGATTGTTCAAATCGGTCGAATTAAGTTTTATAATAACACTGTTTGCACCAAGAACTTTTTTCATCGACTCGCTAAGTATTTGATTGATCGCGGAATGTCTTTCGACTGAATCTCGAACGATCTTTTCAGCGACTACAAAAGCTAATTCACAAACAACTTTATCAAATGAATCGTCGTATTCGTTAAGTTTTGCTTCCACTGAATTCATAATGTTATTAAACTCATCATATTTTTGATTCAACCCGTCGTCATATTTTTTTTCAAGTTCATTTACTGCTTTCCTGTAACCTTCGGAATACCCGCGTTCATATGCATTGTGAATTTGAAGCTGCATCTGATCTTCATCGTTCGCGTTAACGGAATATGAAGCGCCGTCAACACCGCGAACCTTAACATTAAGTTTCCCGTTTTTATTTATCTTAAGAACATTAGACATAAACTTCTTCCATACTTCCGCGCAAGTTGAGTGAAATTTCACCTGTTTCTTCAAGGTTTTTAACTACTTCAATTATACGGGATTGAGCGGCTTCTACTTCCTTAAGTTTAACCATGCCCATGTATTGAAGTTCTTCTTTCAAAAGATCGCTTGCACGCTCGGACATATTCGCGAAAATTTTATTACGCAATTTTTCGTCTGCGGTTTTTAAAGCAAGAACAAGATCTTTTCTATCAATTTCCCTAAGTACTTTTTGAAGATCTTTATCTTGAATGTTGACAAGATCGTCGAATAAGAACATTAATCTTTGAATTTCACCGGCGACTTGCGGATCTTCGCTTTCAATTTTATCCAAGATATCTTTGCTCAATGATATACTTGCTCTATTAAGAATCTGCGCGAGTGCTTTCGGTCCGCCGATTTTTCCAACTGTTTGATTCATTGTAAGACTTGCCATTTCATCAACAGTTTTTTCAATTCTTTTTAATGTTTGCGGTGCAATTTTACCAAGCGTTGCTATTCTAAATGCGACTTCTGTTCTCTGGTTATCCGGAAGTTCGCGCAATGCATTTGCGGTTTGATCCGGGCTAAGGTGCGATAGAATAAGCGCAATAGTTTGAGGATGTTCTTTGTTAAGAAAATTTACAAGCTGTGTTGAATCAACTTTTTTGAGGATGTCGAAACCGCGCAATGTTGTTAGATTTTTTACTTTCTCAATTATCTCAACTGCTTTTGTAAGCCCGAATGATTTTTCGAGAATTGCTTGGGCATAATCGATACCGCCTTCAAGCATGTACTCGCGGGCGGTAACCATGTTATAAAATTCTAATAAAATCTGATCGACCGTTTGCGACGGGGTATTTCTAACTTGAGAAATCTCAGCCGAAATTTGTTCAACATCGCTCGACTCAAGATATTTAAATACCTCGGCGGCAGTTTCAACATCAAGCGCGATCATCAATAATGCGGCTTTCTGCACACCGGTTAAACCGTGTTGTGTATTACCGCCTTTTTCTCTCGATTTCATTTTCTCATTGGTATTCATGTTCTTGTAACCACGAGTTTATAAGTTTAGCAGCTTCCATTGGATTTTTTGCAACATAGTGTGAAATCTTATCCTGTTGCGTTTGTTTTCTAATTGCTTCTTCGGAAATTTCATCTTCAATATCGCCGATTGGCAATTGCGGGCGTTTCTTTTTAGCTGCAGTTAAAGGGATTCCTCCACCGCCACCGGATTCA
>CAZRMG010000005.1:7891-21384 GCA_964601095.1 uncultured Melioribacteraceae bacterium
TGGAATTCCCCCGCCGCCGGTATCAAGTGCGGCCTGCATGCCCATATCGGAAGAATAATTATCGGCGCCATGATATGGTCCGCCGAATACAATCTTTTCAGTTTTCAATCTCTTCATCAATCCCTTCATTATAAAAAGCGATGCGCCAATTGCAACAACTATAAGAATTAGATTTGTCCATTTATCCATATCTTTAGGAATAAAAGAACTTTCTTCTTTCAAATCTTCGATACCCAAATCCTTAACATAATTTTGTTCGAACGGGATATTTACAATTGAAAAATTATCACCGCGAGTATCATCAAAGCCCACGGCATTTTTAATCATCATTTCAAGTTTATTCAATTGCTCTTGCGAGCGCGGCTGGTACTCAATTTCCTTTTTACCTTTAACATCTTTTTCACTTGCAACATCATTAACAACTGTTGCAATACTTAAACGTTTTACATTACCTGTGCCTTCAATAACTTTTTGAATTGTTTTGCTTACTTCGTAATTGGTTGTTGTATTTTGATTTGTCTGCTCGTTGCTGTCTGAAAGATTTTTACCGTTGTTTTCACTTGATAATGTTTGTTCACTAATTGCAACTTGCGTTTCCGGGTCATATTGTTCCATTTGTTTTTCAACTTGATCGAAATTCAAATCTGCAGTAATCTGGACAACCGATGTTCCGACGCCAAGAACGTTATCAAGCATACCTTGAGCTTTTTGAAGTAAATACTTTTCAACGGATTGCTTTAATTCATATTGTTTTGATGTTGCTAATATTAAAGAATTTTCATCTTCGTTTTTGGAAAGTAATCTTCCGCGCGAATCGAGAAGTGATATTTTATTTTGCTCCAAACCTTCAACGCTGCTCGATACCAAATTTAAAATTGATGTTACACTTTCCTTTGGCAGTGAATTGCCTGAATTTAATTTTAATACTACAGAC
The DNA here is from genome assembly GCA_964601095.1 of uncultured Melioribacteraceae bacterium. GTDB lineage: Bacteria > Bacteroidota > Ignavibacteria > Ignavibacteriales > Melioribacteraceae > JAEWUC01. The sequence continues at coordinate 8,826 of CAZRMG010000005.1, forward strand.
GCTGTAGTTTGTTTTTCTTCATCCTTAAAAATTGATTTTTCGGGAATAACTATATGAACACGCGCAGCTTCAACTCCTTCAACCTGCATAATCGTTCTTGACAACTCTCCTTCAATCGCTCTTTTGTAATTTAATTTTTGAATAAACTCCGACATACCCATTGTATTCTTATCAAAAATTTCATAACCGACAACGCCGGAGTTTGGAATTCCCTTGCCTGCTAAAGTAAGCCGCGTTTCATATACAATTTCATTTGGTACTTTTATTGTTTTTCCATTGTCTTCAATCTTGTAAGGTACCTTATCGTTTGCCAACTGGCTTATAACTTTTGATGCATCGTCTTCATTCAGATTTGTATATAGAACCGTCATATTGGGTTCGTTCAAAAAACCGACCAGAACGCCGAGCAGTATAATTGTACCAACCGTAACAGCGCCGATCATAATTTTTTGCGGCATTGCAAGACGGTTAAAAATTCCGATTAATTGGCCAAATGGATTTTTGTTCATAGTTATACCGGTATTCTTGTTAATTCTTTGTACATGTCAACTGTTTTATTACGTATTTCCATCAGCAGTTGAAAAGAGGTTTTAGCTTTTTCACCGGCAATCATTACTTCATGAAGTTCAACATCTTCACCGAGAACAAACTGCTTTGTTAATTCCGAAGATTCTTTTTGAGATTCTTTAACATTATCAACCAAATTTGTAAGTAAGTTTTCAAATTTATCGTTGCTCTTTTCCGGCTGCGGCTGCAAAATTTTAAATTGGGTACCGAATGAATTTAAATCGCCTATTTTCATTGCTAACCTCTTTTGTCGAAAACAGTGCCGAGCGTAACGCCCTGCATTTTTCCGTTTTTATGATAAAAGTGATAATTCATAACGTCTTCTTTATTATCCGGGTAAAGTTTCGCAAAGAATTGTTTTTCTTCGTTAGTGATAGTCCCGAGTTTTTGCGTCTGCATTTCCGGCTTTTGAATCGGCTGCTGTGCCGGGCGGGAAATTCTATTTGTATAATTACCAAATTCAGTAGCGTTTATTTTCATTTACTAAATCTCCAAAGTATCTTTTGCCATTTGTTTAGCCGAATTAAGGGCAGTAAGATTTGCTTCATAGCTTCGTGTTGCCGAAATCATTTCAACCATTTCTGTGATAATGTTTACGTTAGACATTTCAACGTAACCTTTATCGTCGGCGTCCGGATGGTTCGGCATAAAAATTCTTTCGCCAACAGTTTCATCTTTTACCAACTCCGCTTTCATACCAATTTGTGCTTCGGGATTTGAAGTCGGCATTTCATTTATAAACCCGCTGTAGTGGCCGGGTTGTGTTGAGTTCATTCTCATTTTATTTCCCTCCGATTTAATCGCTTCAGGAAAGGAATTTTTTGCAGTTATTTTGAAAAATTGTCTTTTGTACGCTTCGTTTTCTTTTGTTTTGGTTGTTTCCGCGTTTGCAATATTTTCGGCAATAAGATTCATGCGTTTTCTTTGAACGCTTAAACCTGCCGAGCTGATATCGAACGCTGAAAATTTTCCGCCTATTTTCATTGGCCGCCTCCGCCTCTAATCGCACTTTGTAAATCTTTATAGTAGCTTCCTATTTTCTTTGCCGCGAAACGGTAATTCAAAGTATTTTTTGCAAGCTCCGACATTTCTTTTTCAAGATTTACATTATTTACTTCGGATGTGCCTTCTGTTTTTAGATCATTAACAACATCAATTTCAGAACCGAAAGTTTTTGCCGGTTCAATATTGATGTGTTTGGGATTATCTGCTTGAAGTCTGTTATTTACGTTTTCGGAAAGGATATCTTCAAAACTAACATCCTGCCTGCGGTAATTTGCCGTTCCGATGTTCGCAATGTTTTTTGTTATTGTTTGATTTTTGACTGAGCAGTAGTCAATAAACTTTTCTAAAAGTTGTATTCTCGAATCGCTCATAACATCCTATTCCTTTTCATGACAAAAGACAACTTCAATGCCAGAGGGAAAAGCTTGTTTTTTATTGAATTTTAAGGGTGGCGGTAGAAAAGATGGCTAATTTTGTACAGTTGGAATTTATTACTCAGAATAGTCAAGTATAATAGATTTTGTTTGCCCGCATGAACAAACGAATTTAATTTCTTTAACATTTTCGCCGGCGTCTTTCTTTATTATGATTTTAACGCCTTCGTGAACTTCTTCTTCAACGCTTATTTTTGTTGCGCCGATAAGTTGTGCAGTACCGCATTTTAAAACATTACTTTTGGATTTTGAGCCATCCGCACTTATTTCTCTAAAAACCATATCGTTAAATTGACTAGGCATTTGTCACTCCGTGATTTACTAAATCTGCTATTTTTTCGAGCGAAACAACCGCGTCTGCCAATCCCAAATCAACAATCGATTTAGGCATACCGTAAACAACACACGATTCCTCATTTTGCGCGATGCACTGCCCGCCCATTTTTTTAATTTTTTGAATTCCTTCAGTTCCGTCGCGACCCATACCGGTCATAATAATTCCGAGAAGTTTATCCTGGTAAACATCAGCAACAGAATTCAGCATAACATCAACCGAAGGTCTGTGAAGAGTATCGCTCGGTTGATCTGAAAGTTTTATAGTTGGTTCAGCAAGCAATTTTTTATTTAACGTCATATGTTTTCCGCCGGGTGCAATATAAATATGGCTGCTTTTTACAACCTCATCATTCTCAGCTTCTTTTACAGTGTGCTTGCACATAGTATTTAATCTTTCCGCCAAAGATTTTGTAAACATCGGCGGCATATGCTGAACAATAAAAATCGGCTGTGTAACTCTATCGGAAATACTCGGCAAAAACTTTTGAAGCGATAACGGTCCGCCGGTAGATATACCGACGCCGATTGCTTTATAATTTGTATTAATCTTTTTATTGGTGGTTATAATTGCGCCGGTTGCAATTCTTTTATGAGAGGAAAGCGCTCTTAACCTACTTAATGTTTCACTTAAAGATTTCCTTTTAGCAATACTTTTTATTTTGCTTAAAAGATCTTCTTTAATTTTTACAATGTCCATATTAACATAGGACATTCCTTTTGGAATAAAATCCACAGCACCCAATTCAAGTGCTTTCAAAGTTGCTTCGGCGCCTTCGACGGTAAGAGAACTTACCATTAAAACCGGCGTCGGAAAATCCTTCATAATTTTTTCGAGAGCCGTTAGCCCGTCCATCTTGGGCATTTCGATATCGAGTGTTACAACATCCGGTCTCGTATTTTTTACAAGATTATACCCGTCTTCGCCGTCACGAGCAGTTCCAACTATTTCAATCTGCTCATCACTCTGAAGCATGATACTCAACGACTTTCGCATGAAAGCCGAATCGTCAACAATCGCTACTCTAATTTTACCGTTGCGCAACATATTCCGTTCTATTTATTAACTCGCTCAGATCCAAAATCATCACAACAGTTCCGTCACCCATAATTGTAGAACCTGCAATTCCTTTTATTCTGCCGAGATAGTCGCCTAATGTTTTAATTACAATTTCTTTTTGACCGATTAATTCATCTACTTTAATACCGAATTTCTTCTCGGCCACACCTACAAGCACAATATACTGCCAAACTTTATTGTCGTCCCTTTGCATTTTTTGATCGAGAAGATTATCAATATCCACAAGCGGAAGTACAAGTTCGCGTACACGCACAACTTGATTGCCGTTAATTGTGGAAATATTATCAACATGTTCGCGTATAACTTCTATGACAGAGCTAAGCGGAATAACGTATTTTTCTCTGCCTGCTCGTACAACCATTCCGGAAATTATTGCAAGGGTTAGCGGAAGTTTTACAACCATTTTTGTTCCCTTGCCGACAGTTGATTCTACGCTGATAATTCCTCGGAGTTTTGCAACGTTTGTACGAACTACATCCATTCCAACACCGCGTCCTGAAATGTTTGTTACTTTTGCGGCGGTTGAAAAACCGGGAAGGAAAATTAAATTATAAGCTTCCTGAACCGTCATTTCCTTAGCTTTGGCTTCAGTGATCAAACCTTTACCAACAGCTTTTTCTTTAAGGAATTCCGGATCCATTCCTTTACCGTCATCTTCGATGGCAATTATTATATCATTACCTTCGTGAACTGCCGAAAGTGTAATTGTACCGATTGGGTCTTTCCCGATAGCTTTCCTTTCATCGGGAGATTCAATTCCATGATCGATTGAATTACGTACAAGATGAACCAACGGATCGTTAATTTCTTCGATAAGAGTTTTATCGAGTTCCGTTTCTTCACCGTTAATAATTAATCGGATTTGCTTGTTCACATCTTTTGAAAGATCACGAACCAAACGCGGAAAGCGGTTAAAAACTTTACCGATTTTTACCATTCGCGTTTTCATCACAACAAGCTGCAGTTCGTTTGTCATCAAGTCAATTTGCTTTGATGCATCTGCAATCGATTTGGCAAGCTGTGTTCCTTCGTGAAGTTCGGCTATATCGGAATTTACCTGAAGCAGTTGATTACGCCCGAGTACAAGTTCCGAAACAATGTTTAATAATTGCTCAAGCCGTTCTACATCAACTCGAATACTTGTGTCTTCTTTCTTGTTTGAAGAAGAATCATCTGAATCTTTGACAACTTTTTTCTCAACTTTCTTTTTCTTTACTTCAGCTTTAACCGGAGTTGTTGACTCTTCCGGCTGGTTAGTAGTTGTTACTTCGGCTTTTATTTCTTCTGGTGCGGCGGCGGTTAGTGTTTCTGTATTAATTTCTTCGGGAATGATTTCTTCAACAATATTTTCGTCGGCTGTTTTATTTTCCGGGTTGTCAACTGCAGCACTTCTGATATTTTCTATTACACTTAATTGCACTTTAAGAATTTTAATTGTTCCATCAACATCAACATCTTCATTTTTGTGTTGTTCAATCCACCCGACTAATTCTTTAATTTTATCGTATCCGGCAAGTATCGCATCCATCAAATCGGAAGTCAATTCAGCTTCACCTTTGCGCAGTTTATTTAGAATATCTTCGCAAACGTGGGTAACCATTTGTAATTTTTCCAAACCGAGGAATCCCGATGTTCCTTTAATTGTATGAAAAGCTCTAAAAATAGTATTCAGCAAATCGGAATCTTTGGGAGTCTTTTCCAATTCAACCAAATCTAAATCTAATTTTTCAAGAATCTCGTCGGTTTCAATGATGAAACTCTCGAATATTTCTTTCATTTCCGGGTCATTAAGAAGATTTATTTCTTCCATATCATTTGCTCATGAGAATAATTTATCAATCTCTTCCTGGGAAGTGTAAGTTTTTGTTTCTACCAATTCATCCGCAATTTTTTGTGATTCGCCGTTGTTCTTGTAACGTGCATTTGGATTAAAAGCAGCTGTATTTGGCGCTTCAATTTCCATCGAATCTGGTTTTCCGTTTTTATCGTGAACTTCTGCAACCTGAATTTCAACAATAAGTTCGCTAAGTTTTTGCTGTACAGATTCAATAAGGTGATTAACAGCAGCAAGTTGTTGCGCCGTGATATCCTGAACTTGAAGTGAAACAGTAATATTGTATGCGTCGCTTTTAATTTTTTCAATTGCTTCAAAAACATTTGCAGGAACGGTGTGGTTTTCAACTATCTTATAAAGTTCCTTTATCAAACTTTGTGCTTCTTCGTTGCCTGAAGTTACTGCCGTAAGTTTATCTAGTATATCCTTGCCGTTATCGCTGGAATTAAATTCCTTTTTTAATGTTTCCTCAATCTTTCCAACTTCGGTAGAAATAACATCAACAAGATCAAGAATTTCTGTCGTAGCCATTTCTGTAGCGTGAGTAACATTACTTATTTGGTGCGACGCTTTTGGAATTTTGCTTGTACTATCCGCGATTGAATGATTTATGCTTTCGAGAAGCGGAATAGTATCCTGCATAAAATCAACGAGGTTTTGAATTATCGGTATAATTTTTTGACCGTAATTGAAAACCGATTTCAAATCGTTTAGTTTATCAAAAAGCTGCGTCATGTTTTTTGTTAACATAACTTTCTCCCTCTATGCAGCGGCAAGAATAGCGCTGATTTTTTCTTTAAGAATTTGCGGAGTAAACGGCTTAACTATATAGTTGTTTACTTTTGCATTTAATGCTTCAACAATATCTTCCTTAACTCCGCGCGTTGTAACCATAAGCACAGGAAGTTTTGCAAGTTTATCGTTGCCGCGGATAGCTTTGATAAGATCCAAACCCGATAAACCGGGCATGTTCCAATCCGTGATTACGAAATTAATAGCGTCGTCGCCTGCCAATTTTGTTAGCGCTTCTTTTCCATCACCGGCTTCAACAAAACTTTCGTAGCCCAGATTTTTTAAAGAATTTGCAACAATACGGCGCATTGTAAGAGAATCATCGACGATTAAAAATTTGAGATCCATTTTATGCTCCTTCAATTAATATATTTTGAAACTTCGTAAAGAACCCTTTTAGGATCGAAGGGTTTTACTAAATATGAATTAGCTCCGGCTTTAATGCCAAGCTCAATTTCTTCCTGTTTATCGAGTGAACTGAGTATTATGATCGGAATTTCTTTGTACTCTTCACTGCTTCTTACGGAACGCACCAATTCATAACCGTCAACATTTGGCATATTAAGGTCCGTAATAATCAAATCAACTTTTTCTTGCGGCAGCTTTTCCAAAGCTTCCATACCGTCAGACGCAGTAACAATACCGTATCCTTTCATCGTAAGCGAGAAGGCAACGAACTTGCGGATTGTTGGCGAATCGTCTGCCACAAGTATTACTTTTTTCATTTTCAACTACTCCTTTTTATAACCAATTGTTTTAGGAAAGCTTGTGAGCTTAAATGCCTTGGAAATTCCGTGAAGTGTTTCAGAATATCCAATAAACAAATATCCACCGCTGTTCATCGCATCGTATAGTTTAGATACTACTTTTACTTTCGATTCCATATCAAAATAGATAAGAACATTTGCACACATAATTAAATCGAAATTGAACATCATCTTCATCGCAAAGTCGTCGTATAAATTCATCACTTTGAAATTAACCATATTCACTATTTCAGGATTTAGTTCAAAAGAATTGTCTACCCGATTAAAATATTTTTTTAGATAATACGGCGGAGTTTGACGAATGGAATATTCTTTATAAACACCCTTTTTTGCTGTTTCAACAACCGCATTGTTAATATCCGTGCCGATTATTTCAAATTCAAAATCGGGGTATTTTGGTTTTATAATGTCTTTAATAAGAATTGCGATTGTGTATGCTTCTTCGCCGCTTGAGCTTGCCGCACTCCAAATTCTAATTTTTTTCTGGCGCGCCGCCTGCTTTCTTTGAATCAAATCCGGGAATATATTATTTATCATTGCATCGAATTGCGGCTGATTACGGAAGAAAAATGTTTCGTTAATTGTTATAGCTTCGTAAAGGTATTTCTTTTCCTGGTTACCTTTTAAAGAGTCGTTTACGAAGCTGTAATAATCTTCGAAGTTTGTGAGCCCTAGATAATTTATTCTTTTTTGCAAACGGCTTTCGAGCAGGTACTTCTTATTATCCTGAAAATAAATTCCGCAGTTGGTATAAATATATTTTCTCCAAACCTCAAAAGTTTTTGGGGACATGGCTTGGCTTATTACTACTCTACCGGCTTCAAAGTTCATCGATTGCGCTGTGTTAAGTGATTGAAACATTAGTTTTGTATCTCGCTTTGTCTTTCGGAAAGTATTTGTTTAGCTGTTTCGCTTACCATTTGTTCATCGTCATTCTGCAGTTTGTTAAGTGCATCTTCGGCAATAGGACTTTTAGAATATTGCAATAATTCAACAAGACGCATCCTATTCCAAATATTTTCATCTTCCAACATGATATCAACAAACAATAGGGCAATTTCTTCATCAAGTTTAAATAGGAGTTCGATTGCCGTTCTTCTAACTTCTTCACTCGGGTTTGTAATACATTGTGTAAGAGCATCGTTAAGACTATGAAGCGGCACTGATTTTACTTCATCATAATTCATTTCAACAATATCAACCAATAGGAATAATAGTTCTTTAAGATTTGACGGCTGCGTTTTAATTATTGTTGGAATTTTTGCAATTACATTCTGCGGGTTGGCAAAAAGATTTTGCTTAATATCTTCATCAAGCATAAAATCGCTGCCTAATATTTTTAGCAGTTGTTCAGTAGTATCGGCATCGTGGAAATTGAGTGCAAGTTGAACTGCCGCATTTCTAAACTGCGGTTCACCTTCGGAAACAGTACGCAAAATTAGGTTACGGATTTTTTCGTCGTAAGGAATGTCGAAGCCGTATTTGTTTTTTAATTCTGCTATTGAATTTATTAACGCCCATACAAGAGGTCCGCCGGTATTGTATAATTTATTAAGAAGAAAGAAGAATGTACTTTCCTCTCCCGCAGCGGCAAGTCCTTCTATGATTGAATATCTTGAAAGTTCATCAACAACATCGTATTGAGCCATCATAAAACCAAGCGCAACACTTCCGCCGATTTTCCCGAGGGCTTCTATTACGGACGGCTGATATAATTCACTTTTATTAAAAAAGTTTATTAATGATGGCACTGCTTCGGCACAACGGATATTGCCTAAAGTTTCAATACAGGCAAGAATTACATTATCGTATTGAGATTCGTTAAGTACTTTTAACGTAGTATTTCCAACTGAAGGATCACCTATCAATCCAAGTACATCTAAAAGAAATTTTTGATCGGCATCGTTTGACTGAAATATTTTTTCTTCCAAAACCGGGACTGCATTTGAACCTATTCTAATTAAAATATCACCCGCTAAATTTCTAATTGTGATATCGTCTGAAGAAATGTATTTAACTAAGAACTTTGCCGAATTCCACTCAGTGTTGTTACCGAGTTTAATGGAAATCGTATTTCTAAGCCCCTTATCACTGTCGGTAATCATATCACAGAGTTTCTCTAGTACTTCGTCGGTTGGTTGCGAGATGATTAACGTTTCAATTGTATTTTTTCTTACAGAAGCATCGTCAGAATTTAAGAGATCCAAAATTTGCCGGGCGTTTTCCATTTATTACTCTTGTTATTTAGCGTTTAGTTAAACAAATTAAATGCCGTAACATTTTTGCGTTATTTTACGAAAAGAAGCAATAATTTCAATTTTTTCGTGGTTAATATTAACCACATGTCAATAAACAAGTATTGTCCAAAAATTCCTTCGAACAATTTATTGAAGGAGTAATTGATCTTTTTTACTTGAACCCAAAGAATTACTTGTGACATTTGTAGATATCTTAAATTTCATCAATAAATTTTGCAGATTGTCTGTTAAGCCATTTAATTCTTCGGATGATTTAGCAATTTGCTGTGTTCCATAACCGCTTTGTTGCGTAACGTTATTTATACCTTCAATGTTTTTACCGATCTGTTCAGCAGCGGCAGCTTGTTCTTCGCTGGCAGCAGCAACTTGACCGACAACATCGCTAACTTTAACAGCACCTTGAATAATTTCTTTTAATACAACTTCAGTTCTATTTGCAGATTCTTTTCCTTTTTCAACTTCCACAATACCTTCATTCATGGAAGTAACCGCATCGTTTGCATCTCTTTGTATTTGCGTAATCATTGAAGCAATTTCTTTGGTTGCTTTTGTTGTTCTTTCTGCTAATTTTCTAACCTCATCGGCAACAACCGCAAAACCGCGTCCTTGTTCGCCGGCTCTTGCAGCTTCAATTGCTGCGTTAAGTGCAAGTAGGTTTGTTTGATCTGCAATTTCATCAATAACCTGAATGATTTCTCCAATTTGATCGCTGCTTTTTCCTAATGCTTTTAACACGGCTGCCGATTTTTCAACAACTGTGGCAATCTTCATCATTCCTTTAATAGTAGTTTCAACAACGCTTCCGCCTTCGTTTGCTTTTTTACCTGCTTCTTTTGCGGCATCGGCGGCAAAAGATGCGTTCTTTGTGTTATCTAAAATAGTGCGCGTCATCTCCTCAACCGAAGCAGCAACTTCTTTGGCTTGCTGCATTTGCTCTTGAGCACCTGCCGCTAATTCCTCCGCACTGGATGAAATTTCAGATGATGCTTCTGCAACAGAAGATGCACTTTGCGCAACTTCACCCATTGCGCTGCTTAAAGAATCAACAAGAATATTTACATTCTGTTTTACATCATTGTAATATCCTTTGTATTCTGATTGTACTTTTTGAGTCAAATCCCCATGAGCAACTGCTGTAAGAACGGTAAATGTTTCATTTAACGAGACAACAACAGTGTCAAGGATTGAATTCATACCTTCGATAAGTTTTTGCCAATTGCCGGAAAATTTAGTTACATCGCTTCGTAATTTTAGATTGCCCTGTTTGTTGGCTTCAATTAATTTGTTTGCTTCCGTTATAAGATCTTCAAGAATTTCAACTTCTTTATTAAATGCATGTGCAAGAGAATCTTTATCCGATGCCGGTTTTACTTTTAATATTACACCATTTGCAATTTGTTCCGCCGCATGAATTTTTTCAAGTTGACCTTCACGAAAGACTTTCAGCGATTCATATAAATCTCCTATTTCATCTTTAGTAGTTGCAACAATTTCCATTTCATAATTACCGAGAGAAAATTCGCGTACAATTGTACCCATTTCTCTCAAAGGTCTTCTTAATGCCGGAACCATTATAAAAGAGAGTGCAAGAAATGCTAACGTACCAATGACTGCGCCGACAATAGTGTATAAAACAGCATTGTATTGAGTTTCTTCAATATTCGTATTTATAGTTGCTGCATAATTGTTGAGTTGATCATTTATCAGTGAAAACTTTTCGTCGAGTTGTTTACCAATTTCTTGCCCGGATGTGGAAGCAATATCGGCAGCCATTTCATAACTTCCGCTTACCGCGGCACTTACAATCCCATCGGCAACAATCATTGTATATTCGCCCCAAATGGTTTTGATTTCATCAACTGTTTTCAAAGTTGATTCATCAAAGTTCATTTTTTTCAACGAATCTATTAAAACATTAACGTCCTTTTTCTTTGTATTATATGCGTTATAAATATCACTAAAGCTGGATTGGAATGCTGGAATTGATGCTTCCATCATAAGGAATTGAATGTGTGTAAAATCCTGATTTACCTCGGCTATAAGTTTTGTGGGTTTAATATACTGTTCAAAAATCATGTCTTTTGATTCAGACATTTTTATTATTTGCGACAAACCGAACATCACTATTACAGTACATACAAAACCAAGAGTTGCAAAACCGAACTGAATTTTTTTCGCAAAAGATAATTTTTTAATTACGTTTAAAATTTTCATTAGAAACCCCGATCCTATTTTAACTTAAATGTAAATGCAAGAGAGAGCTTAACTTTAGTTGGCGCTCCTTTATTTGAAGCCGGTTTGAATTTCGACTCCTTAACGGCATCAATAACTTCTTCATCACAACCACCACCGAGACCTTTAATAACTTTCACATCGTCAACATCACCGCCTTCATTAATAAAAACCAGAACATAAACTTTACCTTCAATACCGGCTTTTTTAGCAACAGCCGGGTATTCAATTTTTTTATAAATTCCTTCTATGCCGCTTATAGGTTCGGGCATAACTTCAGCAAATGCTGCGTAAGCTTCGTCGCCCGGCGCTTGTTTCGAAATTGCACTTTCAAAACCGACAAAAAGAAATGCGACCAAGAAAATAAAGAGCGAAAAATATTTTTCTTGTTTCATTTATTACCCCTTTCATACTTTAATACACAGTTATAATCGAGAGAATAAAAGAAAAGTTTAGATTAACTCGATAATCAAAACCGATTCAATGAATTATTTAACCGGTAATTTTAAAAGTAAAAGCCATTGTAAATTTTGCTTTTACAGGAGCGCCTTGATTTTGCGCCGGTTTGAACTTCGAACTTTTTATTGCTTTGATTACTTCCTCGTCGCATCCGCCGCCAATACCTTTTATTACTTTAGCATCATCGACTTCGCCTTTTTCATTAATCATTGCCATAACATATACTTTGCCGTTTATACCGTTCTTTTTTGCAGTTTCTGGATAAGCTATTTTTTTGAAAACCTGTTCTAAACCACCAACAGGCTCAGGCATAGTTTCAGCAAAAGCTAAATATGCATCGTCGCCAGGTAATAATGTTTTTGATTGGATATTTTGAGTTGAGTGTGTGGCTAATAACAGAATTAGCACCATTAGCAAGGGTTTAAAACTATTATGCATGTCTATTGCTCCAATTTTTTAAAATTGTGAATATCATATTATCGGAAAAAAATACCGGAAGTTTAGATAGACCAACAATTTCTATTATTTAATTGGAGCAATAAAATCAAGAAAGTTTAAAAGCAAATGCCACTGGAAATTTTGCTTTAACAGGAACACCTTTATTCATAGCCGGTTTAAATTTACTTTTTTTAACCGCTTTTGCTACTTCTTCATCGCATCCGCCGCCAATACCTTTAATAACTTTAACGTCGTCAACATCTCCGTTTTCGTTTATAAATGCCAGAACGAATACTTTTCCTTCCATTCCTGCACGTTTTGCGAAATCAGGATAGCTGATTTTCTTATGCAATTCTTGA
>CAZRMG010000006.1:0-17188 GCA_964601095.1 uncultured Melioribacteraceae bacterium
TGAGTATCCTGGTTTTGTAACTACACGCGCAATAGTACCTCTTTTAAACGAAGCAATGCACATTTTACTTGAAGGCATTGCATCTGCCAAAGATATTGATACTGCATTAAAGCTTGGTTATAATTTCAAAACCGGACCGCTTGAAATGGCTGATTCAATGGGTTTAGATGAAGTGCTTGCATGGATGGAAACATTATGGGCAAGTCTCGGTGAACCGCGCTACCGACCGTGTCCCTTACTTCGCAAATTGGTTCGCGAAAGAAAACTTGGCAAGAAAACCGGAGAAGGTTTCTTTAAATATGATGCAGATGGAAATATTATCTCTTAACATTCGAGGAATACATGAAAGTTTTAGTTCTTAATTGTGGAAGCTCATCAATAAAATATCAATTCTTTGATACCGAAAAGAAAGATGTATTAGCTAAAGGATTGGTTGAACGAATCGGGATGTCGAGTGCAGTATTAACGCATGTTCCGTTGGGAAAAGAAAAAATAAAAATTGTCGGCGAAATTTTAGATCATTCAATTGCTATCGAATATGTTATTGCAGTATTGCTTAGTCCGAATCATGGTGTTATAAAAGACAAAAATGAAATAGACGCTGTGGGGCATAGAGTTGTTCACGGTGGTGAAACATTTACCGGTTCGGTGTTAATTACTGCCGAAGTAATGAAAGCTTTGCAGGATAATATCGAGTTGGCGCCGCTTCATAATCCGCCGAATATAAAAGGTATTCAAGCAACTCAAGGTCATCTTCCCAACATTCCGCAGGTTGCCGTATTCGATACAGCATTCCATGCTCAAATGCAGCCTCACGCATATCTCTATGGAATACCTTATGAACTTTACAAGAAACATAAAATACGCCGTTATGGATTTCACGGTACATCTCATTTATATGTTGCACAAAGAGCTGCCGCAATGCTTGGCAAACCAATAGACAAGTTAAAAATTATTACAGCTCATCTTGGCAACGGCTGTTCAATAACTGCTGTTGACGGCGGCAAATCTGTTGATACTTCTATGGGCTTTACTCCGCTTGAAGGTTTGTTAATGGGAACAAGAAGCGGCGATATGGATCCTTGGGTTATTTTATATATAATGGGCAAAGAAGGATTGACTTTAGCCGAAGCAAATACACTATTAAATAAACACAGCGGTCTTATCGGCATTAGCGGCGAAAGCAGCGATATGCGCGAGATTGAACAAGCAGTTGGCGAAGGAAATAAAAAAGCTAAAAATGCTTTCGATGTTTTTACTTATAGAATTAAAAAATATATCGGCGCTTACACTGCGGCAATGGGCGGTCTTGATGCTTTAGTTTTTACAGGCGGAATCGGCGAAAATTCGGAATTGGTTCGAAGAAATGTTTGTTCAAATATGGAATATCTCGGAATCAAACTTGACGATGAAATAAATTGCAATGTTAAAGGTGAGACAGATATTTCAACTCCCGATTCTAAAGTTAAAGTACTACGAATTCCAACAAATGAAGAATTGGTCATTGCCCTTGACACAGAAAAAATTGTTAAGGAACAGATAGAAGCTTTGAACAAATAACATTTCCATAATTTATTGTTTTGAAATCCCGCTGTTTATGCGGGATTTTTTTTGCATATGTGAAGTGAAATTGAAAATTCATTAAATTCATTTTGAGATTTTAAGTTTTATTACAGAGGTTAAAATGGATTTGAATCTTAAAGGCAAAACTGTTCTTGTAACTGCGTCGATTTTACTCCAAATATATATTCAGATATTACATTTATTAAAGAAGGTTGTAAAGTTGCATTGTGTGCCCGCAACAAAGATAATCTTGTTAAAACTATTCAAGAAATAAAATCTCTATATAATATTGAACCGCTTTGGGAAATTTGCGATATCAATAAACTGCCTGATATTGAAAATGTGGTGAAGCTTGTTCAGAGCACTTACGGTGATATTGATATTCTTGTAAATAATTGCGGCGGACCTGTACCGGGATTTTTTGAATCATTGAAAGATGAAGAATGGGAAAATGCTTTCGACCAAGTTTTAATGAGTGCTGTTAGATTCGCACGATTGGTTTTGCCGGGTATGCAGAAGAAGAATTGGGGAAGAATTATTAATATTACTTCACTTTCGGTTAAGCAGCCGGTTGATAATTTAATACTTTCAAATTCGTTTCGAAGTGCTGTCACTGCATTCGCTAAAACGTTGAGCAACCAGGTTGGCAAATATAATATTACTGTTAACAACGTTGCACCGGGTTATACATTAACCGCCCGCTTGTACGAACTTGCTGTTTCAAGAGCGAAATTATCTGGTGAATCCCATGAACATGTACTCGCATCAATGGCAAACGACGTTCCGATGAAACGCCTCGCCCGGCCTGATGAAGTGGCATCTTTGGTTGTTTATCTCGCCAGCGAATACGCGGGCTACATTACCGGAACTACTATCGGGATTGACGGCGGAATTATAAAATCTACTTATTAAAGAGTTATGAGTGATGAACGTAGAGTGTAGAGTTAAATGATTTGTAACTTTACATTCTTCACTCTGCACTATTTTCTCCAAAACAGGGGACGTATGAAAAAAGAAATTGAATTAGTAATTCCACCAGAATTTATAAATGACTACGATTATTTACGAAAATCCTCGGCACAAAAACTTAAATATGCTACCGAAGAAATATCAGCCGTTCAACAATTAAAACGCTCAGTTGATGCCCGCAGTAAAAATCCGATTTTTAGACTAAAGGCAATAGTTTATATTAATGAAACGCCAGAGCCGATCTCTAGAAAAATTATTTTTCCGAGTGTTGATGGTAATAAAACTGCAATTGTAATTGGATTTGGACCGGCTGGAATGTTTGTATCTCTTAAATTAATTGAACGCGGAATAAAGCCAATTGTTATTGAACGCGGTAAGGATGTTCAAACAAGAAGAAAAGATTTAAAAGCAATCCAACAATTCGGCGAGATTAATCCCAACTCAAATTATTGTTTTGGTGAAGGCGGGGCGGGCACTTACAGCGACGGTAAACTTTATACACGATCGACAAAACGCGGAAATATTGATAGAATTTTAAATCTGCTTTTTCAACACGGTGCACAAGAAGAAATATTAATTGATGCTCATCCACACATCGGTTCTAACAAATTGCCGAAAGTTGTTCAGGCAATCCGGGCAACAATATTAAGTTGCGGCGGAGAAATTCACTTCGGATCCAAAGCGACAGATTTTATAATTTCTGAAAATAAAATTAAAGGCATAGTTGTAAATGAGGAAAAAGAATTAATTGCCGACGCAGTTCTATTAGCAACAGGTCATTCCGCGCGAGACATTTATTACTTACTTCATAAAAAAAATATTAAGATAGAATCAAAATCTTTTGCAATGGGTGTTAGAATTGAACATCCGCAAAGTCTAATAGATGAAATTCAATACCACTCAAAAGTGCGTAATCCAAATTTACCGGCATCAAGTTACAACTTAGCTTGTCAAATTGATGAACACGGCGTGTATTCGTTTTGTATGTGTCCCGGCGGAATTATTATACCGGCATCAACTTCTCCAGGAGAACTTGTTTTAAATGGTATGAGCGTTTCGAGAAGAGATTCACAGTTTGCTAATTCCGGTTTCGTTGTTTCCGTTGATGAGAAAGATTGGGTGAAATATAAAACACATGAAGTTTTCGCCGGATTAGAGTTCCAGAAAGAAGTTGAGAAAAATGCATTCGAAGCCGGTGGAAAAACTCAGCGGGCTCCTGCACAAAGAATAACAGATTTTGTAAAAGGAAGAATATCACAATCGCTTCCAAAATCTTCATACATACCGGGCATTGTAAGTTCGCCCTTACATGATTTATTGCCTCAGACAATAGCTAATGGATTAAGAAAATCACTTTTAATATTCGACAAAAAAATGCGGGGATACTTTACCGAAGAAGCTCAAATACTTGCGGCGGAAACGCGAACAAGTTCACCAATTCGGATTCCGCGTGATAACGAATCCATGATGCATATTGAAATTGAAGGTTTGTTCCCTTGCGGAGAGGGAGCCGGTTATGCGGGCGGAATTGTTTCGGCTGCTATTGATGGCGAAAACAGCGCCGATGCAATTGCAAAATATATCATCAAATAATTCTTTACTCTACACTCATCACTCTCTACTAAATTTTAGTAGAGAATCCTATTCCCTCAACAATCTTTTTCGCGTTGAGAGCATCGTTTTCGTTGCTGAATGCTAATCTAAAAGTCCCGCCTGTTCCTTCGCGTATTTTAAGAACTTCGATGTCTTTAATATTAATGTTGGCATTGTATAAAGCTGTGGAAATCTTACTCATTTCACCGGGTTGATCTTTTACATAAACATAAACATCGTAAAGCTGCGAGATAAAACCTTTTGTGTTTTTTGGAATTGCATCACGTTTTACACGCGCAGATTCAAATTTATTTGAAAGGGAATTAAAATCTTCGTTGGAAACTTGAGATGTTATATTTTCAATTTCTTTCTTGAAAGAATCTAACGCTTCAAGAATTTTTACTTTGTTGTATTTTATAATTGGTTCCCAAACTTTAAATGGGCTCGATGCGATTCGCGTCATATCGCGGAAACCGCCTGCAGCAAAACTTAGACTATTAAAATCTTTTTGCTCGGAAATTGTATTTACAAGTGAAGTTGCAACAAGCTGCGGAAGATGACTGACTTCCGCAATTATATTATCATGAAGTTCCGCATTTAGAAAGGTAACGTGTGCGCCGGTGGATTCAATTAAAGCTGCAAAATCTTTGAAAACATTTTCGTCATGCCCGTCGGTTAAAATGTAAACGGCGTTTTCAAAAAGAAGAGAATCGCAATTTTCGTACCCGCTTTTTTCCTTGCCGGTCATCGGGTGACCGCCGAAATAAATTCCTTTTGATTTACTATCATCCCATATCTTTGCAAAAATTCCTTTTACACTACAAACGTCCGTAATTATTTGTCCTTCTTTCAGATTTGGTATAAGCTGTTTAAAAGCAATTAGCGAATCGTTAACAGGAAGGCAAAGAAAAATTATATCGGAGTGAAGTGAATCATTAATGTCGAAAAGTTTTTCGTCAATAACTTCATCTTCAACAGCTCTATTTAGAATATGCTCGTTATCAAAAGCAGAAACAAATAAAGCAGGGTGTGCTTTCTTAAATGCTTTGGCAAGTGATCCGCCTATTAATCCGAGTCCAATTATCGAAATGCTTTTTTTCTTCACTACAAAGTCCTTCCGATTGCTTTTGCAATTAGGTTTAATTCATACACAAGTTTCAGGTATGCCTCAGATACAAGAGCTTGCGGGCCATCGGACAATGCCTTTTCAGGATCGTCGTGTATCTCTATCATTAAACCATCTGCCCCGGCAGCCACGGCAGCGCGTGCCATAGGCGGTACTTGATCTCTTAACCCAGTTGCGTGAGATGGATCTGCAATAACAGGTAAATGGCTTTTTTTATGAACAACAGGTATTGCTGAAAGATCAAATGTATTACGCGTATAAGTTTCAAATGTTCTAATTCCGCGTTCGCAAAGAATAACGTCTTTGTTGCCGCCTGCAAGAATGTACTCAGCCGACATTAACCATTCTTCAATTGTCGATGCAATTCCGCGCTTTAACATTACTGCTTTCCGCGCTGCACCTAATTCTTTTAGAAGAGCAAAGTTTTGCATATTACGAGCGCCAACCTGGAAAATATCCGTATAAGGTTCCATCAATTCTATGTGGCTTATCTGCATTACCTCGGAGATTACGAGAAGGTTATATTTATCAGCGGCAGCTCTCATCATTTTTAATCCTTCAACACCTAAACCTTGAAACGAATATGGTGATGATCTGGGTTTGAATGCGCCGCCTCTTAAAATTTGAGCGCCGGATTTATTCACAGTTTTGGCGAGATTAAATATTTGTTCTTCACTTTCAATTGAACACGGACCGGCCATCATAACAACTTTATTTCCGCCGATTTCAACATCTTTTATCTTGATAATACTTTTTTCTTCTTTAAAATTTCTGCTTGCAAGTTTAAATGGTGTTGTAACCCTGTAAACTTCCTCAACTCCGTCAAGAACGCTGATGTTTCTCGTGTCGAAATTAGGTTTTACTCCTATTGCACCAATTATCGTTCTTTCGGCGCCTGTTGATCTATGTACCTGAAAACCGAAACCTTCAAGATGTTTTACAACATTTTCAATTTGCTCGGTTGTTGCATTGTTTGCTAAAATTACTACCACAATATTCTCCGTTTTAATTATGAAACTTTTTTTCGCCCGCTTTTATTTTGAGCGGTATAAAATCTTCTTTAGTTGGAATTGCACATGAATAATCCGGGCTGTACGCGCAATAAGGATTATATGCAAGATTAAAATCAATGTTGTAAATGTATGAAGTATCTTCATGCTTCTCAAAATCTATATATCTGCCGACTCCGTACGATTCATTATTTGTAGTTTCATCGGTGAACCAAATTGAATAATATAAATCACCGTTTCTACTTTTCCCTTCGTAAACATTAATCTTATAATCTTTTTTATTATGATTAATAACAACATAACCGTAACGTATAACTTTACGCGGTTCGCCTTTAGTGCCGTAGATTGTTACGGTATCTTTTGGATTATACTCATATAATTTACTTCTAAACACAAAGTCCGGATCAATATCAAAATAATTTAATTCATGAAACTCAACTTTTCCCTTGTAATTAAACGGGGAAGAGGGATCATTTTGCATCCAATTATTTTTTTCAACCCGCTCCAATTCAATTTTTGAAATGTATTCTTTTTGTTCGGGGGTATAGTCGTTTCCACATGCTGTTATCAAAAAAACAAGAGCAAGAATAAGAGTACGAGCAAGTAGTGTTGTTGTTTTATTTATCATTTTTTTTCATCTACTTTTTTCTTCAACTCATTAAGTTTATTCAATGCTTCAATTGGAGTAAGATTATCGATTGCTAGATCCGAAATTTGTTTACGCAATTCATCATCTTTCATTTCAAACAAACTTATTTGGAAATCATCATTCCGTTTTAACTTTGCCAATTTTTCTTTTTTAACTTCGTACGGAGTCAACTCCTTGCTTTCAAGATTTGCAAGAACCTCTTTGGCGCGGCTTGTAACGAATTGCGGTAATCCAGCCATTTGAGCAACTTGGATTCCATAGCTATGATCTGCACCGCCCGAAGTAACTTTATGAAGAAAGATTACTTTATCGCCGTACTCGCGCACTTCAACTTTATAATTTTTTATCCGCGGAAAAAGTTCCGCCATCTCGTTTAATTCGTGATAATGTGTAGCGAATAAAGTTTTAGCGTTGATGCTGGGATTTTCATGAAGATATTCCGTAATTGCCCACGCAATAGAAATTCCATCGAAAGTACTTGTACCGCGCCCAATCTCATCAAGAAGTATTAAACTATTTCCGGTAGCATTGTTAATAATATTTGCGGCTTCCTGCATCTCAACAAGAAAAGTACTTTCACCCGCAGAAATATTATCGCTGGCGCCGACGCGTGTAAATATTCTATCAACCAAACCTATTCTTGCGTCTTTAGCCGGAACGAATGAACCTATTTGCGCGAGAAGCACAATTAACCCTGTTTGGCGCAAATAAACAGATTTACCGGCCATGTTGGGACCAGTTAAAATTATGATTTGATTTTCGGATGAACTTAAATCGCAGCTATTTGGCGTGAACTTTTCACCCGGCTGTAAAATTCTTTCTACTACCGGATGACGCCCGTCTGTAATTTTTATTATATCCGATTCGTCAAGAACCGGTTTTACATACTTATATTCATCAGCACACTCTGCAAGAGATTGATAACAATCAAGCATTGCAATTAGCTGTGCATTTTCCTGAATTTCCTTTGCGAAAGAAGCAGCATAAATTCTTATCTGGTCGAACAATTCAAACTCAAGTTTTGAAATGTTTTCTTCGGCATTTAATATTTTATCTTCATATTCCTTTAATTCCGGTGTAATAAAACGTTCGCTGTTAACAAGTGTTTGTTTGCGAATATAATTCTCAGGTACTTTATCTTTATTCGCGTGGCTAATTTCAATATAATATCCAAATACCTTGTTGAAACTAACTTTAAGCGAAGAAATTTTTGTTCTTTCTCTTTCGGTTTTTTGGAGTTCGGAAATCCAATCCTTCGCATTTGTCGAAAGTCCGCGCAGTTCATCAAGTTCGGGATTGTACCCGGTTCTTATAACCCATCCATCGGAAATTGAAAGCGGCGGTTCATCGGTGATTGATAATTCAATCTTATCGACAAGCTGTTCAAGATTATTCAAACGTTCATTTATTGTTGAAATAGTTTCGACAGTACTTTGATCTAATAACTGTTTAATCAAAGGAATTTTTTTAAGGGATGATTTCAAGTAAATCATTTCGCGGGGATTGATTCTACCTGTACAAACTTTTGAAATCAATCTTTCAAGATCGCCGATTTCCTTTAATTCGTTAATTAAATTTTTACGAAGCGTTTTATTATTTACAAATTCTTCAACACAAAGCTGTCGTTTTATAATCGGATCAAGTTTTTTTAAAGGGGCAGTAATCCATTTTTTTAGCATACGTCCGCCCATCGGTGTTTCAGTGCGGTCTAATATTGAAAATAATGATCCTTCACGTTCACCGTCATTCATAGTGAAAGTGATTTCAAGATTTCTTTTAGTTGAAAAATCTAAAATCATATAGTCGGAAGGATTGTAACGGGATATTTTGTTTATGTGCGGAAGATTCGCTTTTTGTGTCTCGCGAAGATAATTTAATGCTGCACCGGATGAACAAATTGCCGCACGCATATTTTCTATTCCGAAACCTTTTAATGTTTTTGTGTTGAAATGATTCATTAAAAGTTCGGAACCAAAATCAAAATTGAAAATCCAATCATCTATTCTTGTAATTCTTGTTCCCGGAGAAATCTTTTGGAGAATCGGTTCCAATTCATTCTTAAATTTCTTTGGGATTAAAATTTCAGAAGGGTTAATCAAACCTATTTGTTGATTAAAATCATTCCTGTTTACTTCATAAGTTTGAAATTCGCCGGTTGAAATATCACAAAAAGAAAGTCCGGCAATCTCATCTTCAAAATAAACTGAAAGCAAGTAGTTATTTTTTTTGTTATCCAATAGTTTATCGGAAAAAGCTACACCCGGTGTAACAACTTCAACTACATCACGTTTTACAATTCCTTTGGCTTGTTTTGGATCTTCAAGCTGTTCACAAACTGCTACCCGATAACCGGCGCGAACAAGTTTTGGCAAATAAGTGTCAATTGCATGATGGGGAAAACCGGCAAGAGGTACTTCGCCCGCAGCGCCGTTTGCACGTTTTGTTAAAGTAATTCCTAAAACTTTCGAAGCAATTTTTGCATCTTCTTCAAAAGTCTCAAAAAAATCTCCCATTCTAAACAAAAGAACCGTATCGGGATAATTTTCTTTGATACGCGTATACTGGGCCATTAATGGTGTTACGGACATTAAGAATCGCTTAAATTTGGGCTAAAAATATACAAGAATAGCACACTAATAACAATTTTAAGCTATTCCTATTTAGAATAACGATATTTAATATTAGATAATGAGATTTAAATAGCGTTAAAAAAATCTGCTTGTCCAAATCACTCAATTTTAAATTGTTCGGTAAGAATGAATTGACTTGATTCTTCAGTAAAAATAAATTACGTTTCAACCGTATTAAGAATCGAAAATATTCCTTTCGCCTATAAATACTACTGTTAAAAATCTCTTTTCTCTTGTTCGAACTCAAATAGAAGATTCTTTTTACAAGGGAATTTAAGTCTTGTGAAATAAAACTTTCGTGTGAAGTTTGTTGTTTTATAATTGACATATAAGATTTCCTTGATAGTTTTGCTATCTTTTAGAAAATGGAGGCGTTATGAATAAATCAATAAAAATCCTGCATTTTAAAAGCAATGTTGATCCCAAACTTATTGAAACAGAACTTTTAAAAAGAAGATTACTTTGTGATGTGAAAAGTATTAGCAACGCTGAGGAATATAAAGAAGCTCTTGAGACAGATGTTTATGATATAATTCTTTCCGATGACGGTTTGCCTATCGAAGATGTTTACAGTGCAATGAAATATGCACGAGAAATGACACCGCACACAGCATTTGTTTTACTCGCTGCTTTAAAATCGGAAATAAAAAATTTCAGTAACGATTCGGTTAAGAATAATTATAAAATTCCTAAAACTGAACTTGAAATACTTGGCCCAACAATTAACCGCATTGTTAATGAATCTTTAGATCGACAGGATATTTCTTGTCATTGGGGTTAAAACTTAAGCCGCATCACTAATACTTGGCAGTTTAAACACATTTGGTTTATCAATAATTACTAATCCAAGTTTATATGCGGCTTCCAATTCAAGGATACTTCTTTCAGATAATTTTTCAAGTATTACTGATACCGAATGACAATCTTTCGAATTAAGATGTATACTGTGATCTGTTGTAAACCAAAATGGATTTATACAGTTTTCTTTCGAATCCGTAAAATTTCTTTTTGCAAGTGTTACATTTATTAGAGTCATTTTATTAATACCTTCCCTTTTATAAGTACTTAAAAACTACAAGAATATGTGTCAATTGGTATGCCACCGAATGATTAAAAATTCTACAATTTTTGTTAAGAATAAAGAAGTAACTGCATGTATTTAGCAAAGTGGCTATATTGAACCTATAAATGATCAACTGTTTATTTTGTGAAGCTGCAAGCAAACATGAAAAAATTATGGAAAGCACAATTAAATAAATACAATTATGAAATCATTTAAAGCATTGTTTATATTGAAATGAAAATTTTCACTTTTAGAGCGGAAAATGCTTATTCAACTAAAATTTAAATCCAATTTATTCAATGAAGATTCAATTCATAATACTCCTAAATATGAATTTCATATTGCAAAAAACATCCGCTTGAAATATGGAATTGCTGATGAGTTGTTTTCAATTACAGGGAATGTTGTTTTTGCAAACAATCAAGCAGTTCGATTGTTCGTTAAAAATATTAACGGGAAAAGGGCAAAAGATTTACAAGTGAAAACGGGGGAAGTAAACGCAGCCGGATTGCTCGATGAAATTTATCATTATATTTTCCGAATTTATGAATCGCAGGTAAATCCCGGAGTAATTAAGAAAACATTAATAAGTTTGAATGAAAATTTAGGTGAAGAAAATATCCGCAAACTTTTATTTGATTTTATTTCAGTTTTTCCACCGCTTGAAGTTTATAAAGGCAAATCAAGTATTTATGATTATCTCAATTCTTATACTGCAGATCGTTCGAATTTAGAAATAACCCTTGAGGAGATAATTTTATTATCATTTGCAAATATCAATCCGGCAAATAAAAATATACTTGAATTGTTTGATCAAAATTATTTGTCCGAAAAAGTTACTTATAAAGACTCGATTAATCATATCGAAAATTTCTTTAAGGATGAAAAAAAGTTCGGACCTGATAATCAAGATTTCTTTTCATTTTTAAAAACACCAATAATTACACATCCCTATGATATTGAAGCGCAATTAACATTTATAAGGGAAAAGTGGGGTGTTCTACTGGATGAAAAATTCATCAATCGATTGTTGGGAAGTGTTGATTTAATAAGAGAAGATGAAAGTTTTGGTGGTTTTGGTGGGGGGGGAGGCGCCCCGACGGTTGCACCGCAATATAAAGGTAAAATTAGTGACGCGGATTTTTTGACACTCGGTAAGTCAGGTTATAAATATGCTGAAGATATTTGGAAAGAATATGAAGAGCATGAAAATTTTACCAAAGATATTGATTGGATGCCCAAAGTTGTTGTGCTTGCAAAAAACTCGTATGTATGGCTGGATCAGCTTTCAAAGAAATATGCGCGTTTTATAAAAACATTGGATCAAATTCCCGATGAAGAATTAGATCAACTTGCGCAAAATGGTTTTAATGGTTTGTGGTTAATTGGAATTTGGGAACGCAGTAATGCATCACGAAAAATAAAACACATAATAGGCAACATAGATGCCGTCGCTTCCGCATATTCACTTTATGATTATCAAATAGCACACGATCTCGGCGGAGAACAAGCATATCAGAATTTAAATTCACGTGCGCGTAAAAGAGGAATTCGTCTTGCAAGCGATATGGTTCCAAATCATACCGGAATTTTTTCAAAATGGGTAATAGAAAAACCCGATTTCTTTATTCAAACTTCTCATCCACCGTTTCCAAGTTATAATTTTACAGGTCCTGATTTATCCGATGATTCCTCCGTTTCATTAAGAATTGAAGACGGATATTGGAGCCGCTCGGATGCTGCAGTTGTGTTTCAAAGGATAGATAATAGAACAGGTGAAACTAGGTATATTTATCACGGCAACGACGGCACCAACATGCCTTGGAATGACACTGCACAATTGAATATGATTAAAGCTGAAGTTCGTGAAGCAGTTATTCAAAAAATATTTGAAGTAGCGCGTAAATTTTCAATCATCCGTTTTGATGCCGCTATGACATTGGCAAAAAAACATTTTTCACGTTTGTGGTATCCGGCACCGGGTAAGGGCGGCGATATTCCTTCGCGAAGCGATTATTCAATGACGCAGGCGCAGTTCGATGAATTATTCCCGGTTGAATTCTGGCGTGAAGTTGTGGATAGAATTAATAACGAAATGCCCGAAACACTTTTACTTGCCGAAGCATTCTGGCTGATGGAAGGATATTTTGTGCGCACTTTAGGAATGCACCGAGTTTATAATTCAGCTTTTATGCATATGATGATGAAAGAAGAAAATGATAAGTACCGAGATCTCATAACAAATACTCTTGAATTTGAACCGGAGATTTTAAAACGCTATGTAAATTTTATGAGTAACCCGGATGAAGAAACAGCGATAAAACAATTCGGTACAGACGATAAATATTTCGGTGTGTGTACTTTAATGGTTACTTTGCCTGGATTACCGATGTTTGCACACGGACAGATAGAAGGTTTCACTGAAAAATATGGAATGGAATATCAGCGCGCATATTATCATGAAACTCCAAATCAATGGTTAATCGACCGGCATCAAAGAGAAATATTTCCTTTAGTTAGAAAAAGACATTTATTCAGTGATGTCACAAATTTCTGGTTTTATGATTTTATAGATGGATATGGACAGATAAATGAAAATGTATTTGCCTTTACAAATTACGATAGAGGCGAAAGAGCATTGGTATTCTATAATAATAAATATGATTTTACTTCAGGTAAGATTTGCAAATCAACACCCAAACTTGTTAATAAAAATCCGCAAACCAAGACTGTAGCCGAGGTTCTTCAAATTAATACATCACCTAAGCATTATTATATTTTTCGCGAACATATTTCTAATCTTGAATTCATAAAATCCGGGAAAGAATTTGAGCATGGATTTAATGTTGAACTAAGTGGTTTTAAATATTTGGTTTATATCGACTTTAGAGAGGTATTTGACGAAAATGGAGAATGGAATAAACTATGTAAAAAATTGAATGGTGCGGGAGTGCCGAATATAGCCAGGGCTTTTGCAGAACTTCATCTTGAACCAATACACAATTCATTTGAAGAACTTTTTGATAAAGAATCCATTAATGGATTTATAAAATCTTGTATTAGTGAATGTAAAGAGAGAAATAATGAAAAAAATGAAATTCCTTTTATTGAAAAGAAATTTAATTTAGTTCTAAAATCAATTTCTAAAGTTTTTGGTTTGGAAAAAGAGATCAGACCTATTATCGATAGTTTTAATGAAGAACTTTGTGCAGTCGCAAGACTTAATGATATACTTGAAACATTTTTTAGCAAAAATAAAAGCTCAATTAACTCCGAAATTTATAAGGCAGTACTTACAAGCAATAGCTCAAATTATCACGAAAATACGGTTATATATTTTCTTTTCTTAAGTATTTCAAAAATGAATTATTTGTTCGAAACAAAGGGAATAATAAATAAGAATAATTATTTTGAAAAAGCATTGCTTGATAAACCGGTAAAAGCAATATTGCAAAGACTAGGGAAAGGTGAATATGAAGTTTATCGGGATGTTATTCTTATTAGTATCCTACATAGGATATTTTCATCAACAGATGATTTATTTAATGTTTCGAAAGAGAACAAGAAAGATGAGCATAACAATTCTAATAAAATTAGTTATGAATGGATAATATCTTTGCTAAAAGATAAAGATGTTCAAAAATTTATTGGTGTTAATGAATATGAAAGCATATTATTTTACAGCAAAGAGAATTTTGATGAATTTATTTCATGGATATTGACCATCAGTATTTTAAAATATGTTTCTAATGACATGGTAAAGAAGATAAAATCTTCTTCCGAAAAGCATGATATTGATATTTCGGTATTAAAAGAAAAAATTACAAATGCTTTTAATATCTACAAAAATATATTGGCTATGTCTCATAACTCAGAATATAAGTTGAGAGCATTTTTAGAAAGCCTTGAGGGATAAAAATCTTATTAATGAAAAGGCAGCCCGAATAATTAGAAAAAGACTGCCTTTTCAAGAGGGGGTTATGTGAGTATAAGAGGAAAAATTTATAATAAGATATTTCTCACGATACCATATAATGAATAATGGTTCAATAAAAATTTAAAAAAATTATATTTTTGTTATGCCGTGTCTTGTTAAGTATTTTATATTCTGTCTGATTTTATTTAGGGGAAAGTCTTTGGGTGAACTTGCCCACTGATGAAGCATATTTCTGATGGCGCCGAAAATAAAGTGACGAAATATTTTAACATCTAAATTACTGCTGAATACATTTTTCTCAATTCCTTCTTTGATTACTGTTTCGCCTTCATCTAAAAAATTTTCATAATAATTGATAAAACTTTCTTGATTGCTTCGCATTAAGTTATGTTGCTCATTCACAAAAACTAAAGCTAACGAAGGATTTTCAGTAAAAATGTCGAATACAAGATCGAGCATAGCATCAATTTTTTCACCGGGGGATAGTGCTTTATTATCGGAAATAGTTTTAAGTTCTTCTGATAATTTTTCCCATAATCCGCAGAAAATTGTATTTAATAGATCATCTTTATTTTTGAAATAAAGGTAAACGCTTCCGGTAGCGACACCTGCCTTTTCAGCAATGGTAGATATTTTAGCTTTGTAAAATCCTTCCTCGGCAAATACATTTACCGCGGCTTCCAAAATATCTTTTTCTTTATTTCCTTCTTTAATACGCATCGCAAATATTATAATGAATAATGATTCAAAAATAAAATGCTTATTTCAATTTGTCAATTAGATAATAAAAGAAAACCCGCTGTGTGCGGGTTTGAAATTAAAAAATAATATCAAGAATTTTTCTCAAGTTCAATTTCTTTAGCAAGCATTTTATTAATTGAAGCAGCCGCTCGTCTTCCTTCGCCCATTGCAAGGATTACGGTGGCAGCGCCGAGAACAATATCGCCTCCCGCAAAAATTCTATCAACAGATGTTTTCTGTGTTTCGTCAACTACTATGTTTCCCCATTTGTTAACATTCATTTGTGGTGTAGTTTGACTAATCAATGGATTGCTTCCATTACCAATTGCAACAATGACCGTATCAACTTCTAAAATAAACTCACTGTTTGGAATTACAACCGGTCGTCTTCTGCCTGATTGATCGGGCTCTCCGAGTTCATATCTCAAACATTCCATTGCTTTAACTTTACCATTTTCATTACCGATGATTCTTTTAGCATTCTGTAAAAAATAAAACTTAATTCCTTCTTCTTTTGCATGTTCAACTTCTTCTTTTCTTGCAGGCATCTCTACTTCAGTTCTTCTGTAAACAACATATACATTTTTTGCACCGAGTCGTTTTGCCATTCTTGCGGCATCCATTGCAACATTCCCACCGCCCAATACAGCTACATTTTCAGAAGGATAAATTGGTGTATCCGCTTTTCCTTTTTCGAAAGCTCGCATTAAATTTGCTCGCGTAAGGTATTCATTAGCCGAAAAGACTCCAACTAAATTTTCACCTTCAATTCCCATAAACATTGGAAGTCCTGCACCAGTGCCTACAAATACTGCATGATATCCATCTTTATCAATTAGATCTGTTAGTTTGCGAGTGCGTCCCACAACGAAATTTGTTTTAAACTCAACGCCCATTGCTTTTAATGTTTCAATTTCTTTATCTATTATTTCATTTGGTAATCTAAATTCCGGTATCCCATATCGAAGTACGCCTCCAAGCTTATGAAATGCTTCAAAAATAGTAACTTCATGTCCTTCGCGTCGGCAATCGGCAGCAACAACTAAACCGGCAGGGCCGCTTCCAACAACAGCAACTTTTTTGCCGGTAGAAGTTTTTATTCCCGGGACTG
Source organism: uncultured Melioribacteraceae bacterium (assembly GCA_964601095.1). Lineage (GTDB taxonomy): Bacteria > Bacteroidota > Ignavibacteria > Ignavibacteriales > Melioribacteraceae > JAEWUC01. Next base: position 16,393 of record CAZRMG010000006.1, read on the forward strand.
AAATTTTACCGGTTGCTCTTTCCCAATCGGCAATAAATCTTTCAAGTCTTCCTATTGCAACAGATTTATCAACATCTTTAAGTGCTTTGCCAACAGCACAGTTTGATTGGCATTGAGTCTCTTGAGGACAAACTCTACCGCAAATTGCCGGTAATAAACTAGCTTCTTTTATTACATCGGAAGCGCTTTGAAATTCTCCGTGTGCGATATGATTGATAAATCTCGGTATGTCAATTTTTACTGGGCAATCTTCAACGCAACTTTTTTTTACGCACTGCAAGCATCTCATTGCTTCAATGCGAGCTTGTTCAATTGTATATCCGAGGGCAACCTCGTCTAAGTTTTTATTACGAATTGCCGGATCTTGTGTTGGCATTTCCTGTGCTGGAATTTTTGTCCGCTCTTTTGGTTTTAATTCGTCGACCTTAGAAATATACTCTACTATTATTTTTTTTGCCTCTTCAGATAGTTGCTCGGGTGTACGATAGCTCATAGAAGTGCCTCCTTATCCTTTATTTCCTGTTCAAGAAAGCAACTATGCTGTTCATGCTCTATTTCTTTATATGAATTTAATCTTGAAATCATATTATCAAAATCAACCAAATGACCGTCGAATTCGGGACCGTCGACACACACAAACTTTACCTCTTTGCCAACGTTTACACGGCACCCGCCGCACATTCCCGTTCCGTCAACCATTATTGTATTCAATGAAACTTGAGTGAAAACCCCAAATGGTCTTGTAGTTTCCGAACAGAATTTCATCATTACCGGAGGTCCAATTGCAATTACCATG